>NZ_JBNZGA010000004.1:175981-348352 GCF_050573415.1 Paenarthrobacter sp. NEAU-H11
GGTAGCGCCAAGTGTCGTTTTGAAACCTCAAAACGACACTTGGCGCTACCTGGTTGGGTTCGGGGTTACCTGCGGTGAGGGGTGCGCAGGACCAGGAACTGGTAGTGCTGCGTCCAGTGCCCGGCGCCGGGGCCGGACTCGGCGCCTGTTCCCTCCGGCCACGTGACAAAGTCCTCGACCCTGCCGTGGCGGCCAAAGACTTCCCGGACCGTGGCGTCGCTGCGGCGGCTGAAAAAGCGGGGCTCGCCGTCGTCGTCCTCCGGATTCAGCACCTCTTCATCCTCACCGGACCAGAGGCCGACGGCGATCGGGGCGCCGGGCGCGGCGACCCGCACCAGCTCGGCCAGGACGGCATCGATCTCGCTGGCGGGAATGTGCAGCAGCGTGCTCATGGTCCACAGGGCAGGGAAGGCGCCGCTGGGGAACGGCAGGGCCCGGACGCTGGCCACCGAGACGTCAAGGCCCCGCGCCCTGGCCCGGCGGACCTGCCCTTCGGCGAGGTCCACGCCCGTGTAGTGGATGCCGGCCTCAACGAACTTCAGGCCGTCGAGCCCGGTCCCGGTCCCCACTTCCAGGACGGAATGCCGCCCTTCGGACTTCAGCAGGGCAATAAAGCGGTCGCGTTGCTCCACACGGCTATGCGACGGCGGGTAGTCAGCCCCGGAGGCGGCACGGCGGTTGTAGAAGTCGGCGAGGCGCCGCTCGGCATCCGTAGTGGCCGGATCCATCCCGCCTCCCCGCCTTCCTTAAGACGGCCGTCAGTTAAAGACGACGGTCCGGTTGCCGTCCAGGAGCACGCGGTGCTCTGCGTGCCACTGCACCGCCTGGACCAGGGTGCGGCCTTCCACGTCCCTGCCCATCTGCACGAACTGTTCCGGCGTCCGCGCGTGGTCCACCCGGATGACTTCCTGCTCGATGATGGGACCCTCGTCCAGCGCCGCTGTCACGTAGTGGGCGGTGGCGCCGATGAGCTTCACACCGCGGGCATGCGCCTGGTGGTAGGGCTTGGCACCCTTGAAGGACGGCAGGAAGGAGTGGTGGATGTTGATGGCCTTGCCGGTCAGCTCCGTGCAGAGCTCATCGGAGAGGATCTGCATGTAACGGGCCAGGACGGTCAGCTCGATGTCGTGCTCGGCCATGATGGCGCGGAGTTTGTCCTCCGCCTGGGCCTTGGTGTCCGGGGTGACCGGGATGTAGTGGAACGGGATGCCGTAGAACTCAGCGAGCCCGGCAAGGTCCTGGTGGTTGGAAACGATGGCGGGGATCTCGATGGGCAGCGTCCCGGAGCGCTGCTGGAACAGGAGGTCGTTGAGGCAGTGGGCAGAGGTACTGGCCATGACCAGGGTGCGCACTTTCTGGCCCACGGTGTTGAGGCTCCACTGCATCCCGAACGCCTCGGCCACCGGCTCAAGGGCAGCGCGCAGCTCGGACTTGGCCGCCGCCGTCGTCACCTCTACCCGCATGAAGAAGTTGCCCGTGGCAGGGCTGCCGTACTGCTGCGAATCCGTAATATTGCAGCCCGCCACCAGCAGGGCGCCGGCCACCGCGTGGACAATTCCGGGACGGTCCGGGCAGGACAGGGTAACTACGTAGGCTTGGTTCAGCTGCTCTTCACTCACGCGTACAAGCCTACCCGCGCTGCGGCGCCCGGGTTTGGTACCCTGAGAGGGTCGCAACTGGCGTTGGGTGGCTAACCACCAGGGAGCGGCAATCACGAAGACCACGGATCGTACGCCTGGGCCGAGGGTCATGTCTTGCCGGATTTGGGGCTGCACCTGCGTCAGTACTGCAGCACCATGCCCGCAGCTTCCAGCGCGCTGTCATCAGTGCGGTGTGAAGGTGCGCCAGCCGGTAGCCTGACCTTAGCAGTGCCCGTACGCCTAGCCAGGAGTTCTTTCGTGACTACAGCCACCTCCACTACCGCCGTCAGCAACCAGCCGCTGGCCGAGCTCGACCCCGAAATCGCAGCAGTCCTTGACCAGGAGCTCGGCCGCCAGCGCGGCACCCTGGAAATGATCGCCTCCGAGAACTTCGCCCCCCGCGCCGTCATGGAAGCCCAGGGCTCCGTCCTCACGAACAAGTATGCAGAGGGCTACCCGGGCCGCCGCTACTACGGCGGCTGCGAATACGTGGACATTGCCGAGCAGCTGGCCATCGACAGGGTCAAGGCCCTGTTCGGCGCCGAGTACGCAAACGTCCAGCCGCACTCAGGCGCCCAGGCCAACGCCGCGGCCCTGTCCGCCATGATCACACCCGGCGACAAGATCCTGGGCCTGTCCCTGGCGCACGGCGGCCACCTGACCCACGGCATGAAGCTGAACTTCTCCGGCAAGCTGTACAAAGTTGCTGCCTACCAGGTTGAGGAAGACAACTTCCGCATCGACATGGACAAGCTCCGCGAACAGGCCATCGCCGAGAAGCCGCAGGTCATCATCGCCGGCTGGTCCGCCTACCCGCGCCACCTGGACTTCGCTGCCTTCCGCTCCATCGCCGACGAGGTCGGGGCCCTTCTCTGGACCGACATGGCCCACTTCGCCGGCCTGGTTGCCGCCGGACTGCACCCGAGCCCGGTTCCGCACTCCGACGTCGTCACCTCCACAGTGCACAAGACCCTCGCCGGGCCGCGCTCCGGCGTGATCCTGGCCAAGCAGGAGTGGGCCAAGAAGCTCAACTCCAGCGTCTTCCCGGGCCAGCAGGGCGGCCCGCTGATGCACGTGATCGCAGCCAAGGCCGTGGCCTTCAAGATCGCCGGCACCGAGGAATTCAAGGAGCGCCAGGAGCGCGTCCTGGAAGGCGCCAGGATCATCGCCGACCGCCTCAACCAGGCGGACGTCGCCGACGCCGGCGTCTCCGTCCTGACCGGCGGCACTGACGTGCACCTGGTCCTTGTCGACCTCCGCAACTCCCAGCTGGACGGACAGCAGGCCGAAGACCTCCTGCACTCGGTGGGCATCACCGTGAACCGCAACGCCGTTCCGTTCGACCCCCGCCCCCCGATGGTCACCTCCGGCCTGCGCATCGGCACCCCGGCACTGGCCACCCGCGGCTTCGGCGCCGCCGAGTTCACCGAGGTTGCCGAGATCATCGCCACCGCCCTGAAGGCCGGCACCGGTGCCGACGTCGAGTCCCTGCAGGCGCGCGTGGACAAGCTGGCCGCCGACTTCCCGCTGTACCCGCAGCACGAGCAGTGGTGACCCATGACTGAAACCACCCAGACCGCAAAGGTCCTTGACGGCAAGCTTGCCGCCGCCGCCATCAAGGCCGAGCTGGCCGAACGCGTGGCCGCACTCAAGGCCAAGGGCGTAACGCCCGGCATCGCAACCGTCCTCGTGGGAGCGGATCCGGCCTCGCAGCTGTACGTGTCCATGAAGCACAAACAGTCCGCGGAAATAGGGATGAACTCGATCCAGCGCGAGCTGCCGGCCGATGCCACCCAGGAGCAGGTCGAGGCCCTCATTGACGAACTCAATGCGGACCCCGCCTGCCACGGATACATCGTCCAGCTGCCGCTGCCCAAGCACCTGGACACCGATGCGATCCTGGAGCGCATCGACCCCGCCAAGGATGCCGACGGCCTGCACCCCACCAACCTTGGCAAGCTGGTGCTCAACGTCAACGGGGAGATCATCTCGCCGCTGCCGTGCACGCCCCGCGGCGTGATCGAGCTCCTGGAGCGCAACGGCTACAGCCTCAAAGGCAAGCATGTTGTGGTGGTGGGCCGCGGCGTCACCATCGGCCGCTCGATCGGGCTGCTCCTCACCCGGCGCGCCGTCAATGCCACGGTGACGCTGACGCACACGGGAACCGAGAACCTCCCGGAACTGCTGCGGCAGGCGGACGTCATTGTGGGCGCGGCCGGTGCCAAGCACATCGTCAAGGCCTCCGACGTGAAGCCCGGCGCGGCCGTGCTGGACGTGGGCGTCACCCGGGAAACCGATCCCGAGACCGGCAAGAGCCGGGTTTACGGCGATATCGACCCCGCCGTGGCTGAGGTGGCCGGCTGGATTTCACCGAACCCCGGAGGCGTCGGTCCCATGACCGTGGCGCTGCTGATGACGAACGTGGTGGAAGCCGCGGAACGCCAGGTGGCACAGAAGAGCGGCCCGGGAAGCGCCTAGCACCAGGCCAAAACAGCAAGGCACGACGGCGGCACGGCACCTTTCACACGAAAGCGGCCGTGCCGCCGTCGGACTTTTAAGCGCAGAAGTGGCAGTCCCCTTCCACCTGCGCCGCAGCTCCACTAGTCTGCGGAGGGTGCACAACAAAGCCGCCGTGCCGCCGGGCGCAGCAGTCGGCCCTGCCCAGCCTGCCGCCGGGCCGCGAAGCGAAGACCACCGTACGGTCATTACGGCAGGGAACCTGACCAAGACCTACGGCGACGTGGCCGCCGTGGACGGAATCTCCTTCAGCGTCGCGGCGGGGGAGTCCTTTGGCCTGCTGGGCCCGAACGGTGCCGGCAAATCCACCACCATGAAAATGATCGGCGGCGTCACCCGGCGCACCTCCGGAAACCTCCGCATCCTGGGCCTCGACCCGGACTCGCACGGGCCCGAAGTGCGGGCGCACCTGGGCGTGGTGCCGCAGCAGGACAACCTGGATGAGGAGCTCCGGGTCCGGGACAACCTCCTGGTCTACGGGCGCTACTTCGGCCTGCCCATGAGCTACCTGAAGCCGAAGGCCGACGAACTGCTGGAATTCGCGCAGCTGACGGACAAGGCGAAATCCAAAGTGGACGCGCTGTCCGGCGGCATGAAGCGGCGGCTGACCATCGCGCGTTCGTTGATCAACGAACCCCGGATCCTTTTGCTGGACGAGCCCACCACCGGCCTGGATCCGCAGGCCCGGCACATCCTCTGGGACCGCCTGTTCCGGCTCAAGGAACAGGGCGTCACCCTTATCCTGACAACCCACTACATGGACGAGGCCGAGCAGCTTTGCGACCGGCTGATCGTGGTGGACAAGGGCAGGATCATGGCTGAGGGATCGCCCGCGCAGCTGATCCGCGAGCACTCCACCCGCGAGGTGGTTGAGCTGCGGTTCGGATCCGAGCGGAACGCCACGATCGCCTCGGAGCTGCAGGGCATCGGGGAGCGGCTGGAGGTCCTCCCGGACCGGGTGCTGATTTACGCGCACGACGGCGAGTCCACCCTTGAGCAGGTGGCGTCCCGCGGCCTGCGGCCGCTGACATCGCTGGTGCGGAGGTCCTCGCTGGAGGACGTGTTCCTGCGGTTGACGGGCAGAAGCCTTGTTGACTGACGGCACGGCAAGGGAGGCGTTGCGGGCCCACAGCCCGGACATTGCGGCTGCCAGGGCGCGGCGGTGGGGCGCGTTCTATTACGCAGAGCAGGTGCTGCGGGTGATGAAGGGCTACGGCTGGTCCATCATCATGTACAGCGTGGGCCACCCGGTGGCGTACCTGTTTGCCATGGGCGTGGGCCTGGCCACCCTTGTAGACGCGCAGGGCGCGGAGGCCTTCGGGGGAGTGGGCTACGTGACCTTTGTGGCCCCGGCGCTGCTGGTGTCCGCGTCCGTGATGACGGCCACCAACGAGTTCACGTTCCCCGTGATGGACGGGTTCAAATGGCGCCGCACCTACTACGGGCCGCACGCCTCGCCGCTGACTCCCCAGCAGATTGCGGCGGGCCACATCATGGCGGTGACCCTGCGCCTCCTGCTGCAGTCCGCCGTCTACTTCGCCGCTGTTGTCCTCTTCGGTGCCGCGCCCGGCGGCTGGGGCTGGGCCACCATCCTGGTGGCAACGCTCGCGGGCCTTTCCTTTGGCCTGCCGCTGATGGCGTACTCGGCCTCCATCACCGAGGACAAGGGCCAGTTTGCGCTGGTGATGCGGTTTGTCGTGATGCCGCTCTTCCTGTTCTCCGGGACCTTCTTTCCGCTGGACAGCCTTCCCCTGGCGGTGCGCTGGGTGGGCTGGATCTCGCCCATCTGGCATGGCACCGAACTGGGACGGGTGTTCAGCTACGGGTACCAGCAGCCGCCGCTGCTCACCGTCCTCCACGCGGTGGTGCTCGTGGCCCTGGCGGTGCTGGGCTGGTTCCTGACCCGGCGGCAGTTCGCGGCAAGGATGGGCAGGTGAGCGCCGGGCTGCCAGTGAAAAGCGCGCCGGACCAGGCCCGCAGCAGGACGTTCGGGCCGCTGTATTCGCGCAACGCCAGGGCCATCATTTCGCGCGGCCTGCTGGCCACCCGGAGCACAAACTGGCTGGTGATGCTCTCCGGGTTCTTCGAGCCGGTCCTGTTCCTCATCTCCATGGGGGTGGGGCTCGGCGCAATCGTGGGCTCCGTCCAGGGCCCAGGCGGCGGGGAGATCAGCTACGCCGCATACATTGCCCCGGCCCTGCTGGCAGTCTCGGCGATGAACGGCGCGGTCTACGACTCCACCTGGAACGTGTTCTTCAAAATGAACTTCGCGAAGCTGTACCAGGGCATGCTGTACACCTCGCTGGGGCCGCTGGACGTTGCCCTCGGGGAGATCTTCCTGGCGCTCCTGCGCGGCCTGCTCTACGCCATGGGTTTCACGGCGGTGATGGGGGTCATGGGATTGATCACCACACCCTGGGCGCTCCTGATGGTGCCTGCCTCCGTGCTGATCGCCTTCGGCTTCGCGAGCATCGGGATGGGGATCACCAGTTTCCTGAAGACCTTCCAGCAGATGGACTGGGTCAACTTCGTGATGCTGCCCATGTTCCTGTTCAGCGCCACCTTCTACCCGCTGAGCGTCTACCCGCAGCCCATCCAGTGGCTCATCCAGGCCATGCCGCTCTGGCACGGGGTCGAACTGCTGCGCCAGATCAGCGTGGGCGCCTTCACCGCTGCCACCCCCGTCCACATCGGCTACTACCTGGTGATGACCGCCGTCGGCATGCTGCTCACCACGGTCCGCCTGCGCCAGCTCTTCCTGAAGTAGCCCCCCAACTAGGTAGCGCTAAGTGTCGTTTTGGGGGTTCAAAACGACACTTGGCGCTACCTAGTTGGGAGGGAGGGGCGCTGTTCGCCGGAGGTGGAAGGCGGCAGGAGCACACCCGGGGGTTTGAGAGAATGGGTGCATGCAATCTCTGGGCAGCTCCAAGTCATCCTCCAAACCCGCCAGGGGCGGATTCTCCATGTTCCGCATCAGCGGCCCGGGACTGATGGTCCTGGTCACCGCGTTCGTTGTGGCCGTGATCTTCGCCGCCAACCAGAACGACGTCGTGGGCTGGGTTGTTGCGGTCATCGCAGCCTTCTGGCTCGCGCTGGCCTGCTTTGTGGTGTTCAGCATCCAGAAGGCGGCAAAGAGGGCCGGCGCCAAGCTCAGCGAAGCCCAGAACGCGTTCACGTCCGCTGCAGGGCGCGGCCCCTACGCCGCAGCAGACCAGGGTGGGACCCGGGTTGTTGCCGAGCGCAGCCAGGCTGAGGAGGTCCGCGACCTCAAGCTGGACCACTCATTCAAGATTGTCCAGGTCCAGGTCCGCGTGGTGGAGGAGGAGCGCGCCAAGGGTGCCGCCGCCAACCAGGACACCATCCACCGGGCACTCGAAACAATCGAGATCACGGCAACCAACGCCAGGGACATGATCAAGTCCTCGGGCGGCAGTGGAGAGCCGGTCACCGGAACCATCATCGACTAGAGTGGAGCGGGTGAGCTCGGCATTGAACAAGGACCACCTTCGCATCGCATCCGTCAACGTCAACGGCCTCCGGGCTGCCTTCAAGAACGGCATGGCGGCATGGCTGGAGCCGCGCGGGGTGGACATCCTCTGCCTGCAGGAAGTCCGCGCCCCTGACGCCATCGTGCGCCAGCTGCTGGGCGAAGGCTGGCACATCCTGCACGCCGAGGCTGAGGCCAAGGGCCGGGCCGGCGTCGCTATCGCATCGCGTGAGGAGCCGCTGGAAACCCGCAACGGCATCGGTGACGACTACTTCGCCACCGCCGGGCGCTGGGTTGAGGCCGACTTCCGCTTACGGGATGCGGCGGGAGAACCCGTGCAGCTCACCGTGGCCAGTGCCTACGTCCACTCCGGCGAGGTGGGCACGGCGAAGCAGGATGACAAATTCAGGTTCCTGGAGGTCATGAGCACCAGGCTCCCGGAACTGACCAAGCACAGCGACCACGCCCTGGTGGTGGGTGACCTTAACGTGGCCCACACGCCGCTGGACATCCGCAACTCAAAAGCCAACGTCAAGAGGGCGGGCCACCTGCCGGAAGAACGCGCGTACTTTGACAGGTTCTTCGGCGAGGAAATCGGCTGGCATGACGTGCACCGCACCCTGGCTGGATCGGTTGACGGGCCATACACCTGGTGGTCGCAGCGCGGCAAGGCCTTTGACAATGACACCGGCTGGCGCATCGACTACCACCTGGCCACCCCGGCGCTGGCCGCCTCCGCGATCTCAGCGGTGGTGGACCGTGCGGCGTCGTGGGATACCCGCTTCTCCGACCATGCCCCGCTGGTAGTGGATTACCAGCTCTAAGCCCCGAAGGTTTCCTCCCACATGACTACCCCAACTTCGCCAGCCGCAAAGAAGCGCATCCTCTCCGGTGCCAAGCCCACGGCAGACTCCCTGCACCTGGGCAACTACATCGGCGCCGTCCGCAACTGGGTGGACATGCAGGCTGAGTACGACGCCGTCTTCTTCATCCCGGACCTGCACGCCATCACCGTGGACTTCGATCCGGCCGAGCTGGCCAAGCGCACCCGGATCGTTGCCGCGCAGTACATCGCAGCGGGCATCGATCCGGACAAGAGCATCTTTTTCGTCCAGTCCCACGTGCCCGAACATGCGCAGCTGGCCTGGGCATTGAACTGCATCACCGGTTTCGGCGAAGCCTCGCGCATGACCCAGTTCAAGGACAAGACCCAGAAGTCCGGCGCCGACGCCGCCACCCTGGGGCTGTTTGCCTATCCCACCCTCATGGCTGCGGACATCCTGCTGTACCAGACGGACCTGGTGCCGGTAGGCGAGGACCAGCGGCAGCACCTGGAGCTCACCCGGAACCTGGCGCAGCGCTTCAATACCCGCTTTGGTCCCACCTTCACCGTTCCCGAGGCGACCATCGTCAAGGAAAGCGCCAAGATCTACGACCTGCAGAACCCCAGCGCCAAGATGTCCAAGACCGGGGAATCACCTAACGGGATCATCCAGCTCCTGGAGGACCCGAAGATCGCGGCCAAGCGCATCAAGTCGGCAGTGACGGATGCCGGAACTGAAATCCGGTTTGACCCGGAGGAGAAACCCGGCGTCTCCAACCTGCTCACTATTTACTCTTCCTTGACCGGAAAAACGGTGGCCGAGCTCGAAGCCGAGTACCAGGGCAAGATGTACGGCCATCTTAAAGTGGACCTTGCGGAGGTAATGGTGGACTTCATCACGCCCCTGCGGAACCGCACCAACGAGCTGATGGCGGATCCGGCCGAGCTGGACCGGCTGCTCGCACACGGGGCAGAGCGCGCCCGGGAAATTGCCTCAGTGACCCTCGCCCAGGTGTACGAGCGCATGGGTTTCCTTCCGTCCCTCAGCCTCGCCGGAGTCCACTAGCGCTATGTCCTCCAGCAAAGTCACCGCTAGGGAAGGCACCCGTTCCCCCCGCCGGACGGCGGGGACAGCAGCCAACCCCCACGGAGACCCAGCAGATCGTCGCGTTGCGCCGCATGGCCGCCCATCCCGGACGGAGGACATCAGCGTCGGCGTCATCCTTGGCTTTCCGGCCGACATCGCGGCGGAGCTGCAGCGTTGGCGGGCGTCCTTCGGTGATCCCCTCGCGGACGTGGTTCCGGCCCACATCACCCTGGTGACCACTACCCCTACGAAGGATTGGGAGGCCACCCGCGAGCACGTGCGGGACGTCGCCCGCCGGCAGCGGCCCTTCACCGTCACCATCGCGGGAACGGGAACTTTCCGTCCGGTCTCGCCGGTGGTGTTCATCAACGTTGAGGACGGCTTCGAAGACTGCGTCGACCTGCACGAAAAGCTCCAGCAGGGTCCCCTGCACCGCGAGTTGCCGTTTGCCTACCACCCGCACGTCACCATCGCCCATGATGTGGCCCCGGAAAGCCTCGACGAAGCCGAAACGGTGCTGCGGAACTACAGAGCCACCTTCCCCGTGGTTAGCATGGGACTTTACGAGCACGATGCCAACGGCATCTGGCAGCTACGGGAAGAGCTGGACTTTGGGACCCAAACTGACAACGACGGCGGCGCCTGACTCACGGACCCCGTTGCGGCACCAGGCGAGGCAGCCCGAACGGCAGCCCCTTCCCACAGACCACGACCACCTGAAGCTCGCGGTCATCCAGAAGCAGATGGCGTGGAACAAGGCACGGAGGGCCGGCAACGGGCCCCTGGCAGGCCTGATGGCCATGGTCCAGTGGCTTCTGGCCCGCCTTAACGCCCTTCGTCCCATGCGTGCCTTCCGGCACTACACACTTCAGCACGGCCCGCTGATGAGCGCCGGCATCGGCTTCAACATGTTCTTCTCCATCACCGGCCTCCTCACCACCGGCTTCTCCATTGCCGGCCTGGTCCTGCGCGGACAGCCGGCACTCCTGGACACGATCATCAGCAGCGTCGCCCAAAGCGCGCCGGGACTCTTGAAGCTAAACGGGGGCAATGGCCTGGTTGCCCCCCAGGACCTGCTGAACCCGGACGGTCTCGGCTGGACGGCGCTGATCGGTGCCGTGGTCACGGTCATCACGTCCCTGGGCTGGATCGCCGGCCTTCGGGACGGGCTGCGCGGCGTGCTGGAGCTGCCACCGCTGCTGGTCAACCCCATACTCATGAAACTCCGGGATGCAGGCACGTTGCTGCTACTGGGCGTGGCCCTGGTGATCAGCGCCGGAGCTTCCCTGGTGTTTGGAACCGCCGCCGGCTGGGTTTCCGACTTCCTGCGGCTCGATGATGCTGTTGCCGGTCCGCTGACCACGTCGATCAAGATCGCTGTCCCGCTGGTCCTGAACTGGGCTACCGCGCTCATCATGTTCCGGCTCGCGGGGAGCCTGAAGCTGGAGCGCCGGGCCCTGCTGGAAGGCACCATCCTGGCGGCACTGGGCACCACCACATTGCAGATCTTCAGCACCGAACTGCTGGCCGGGGCAGGGCGCAATCCCATCCTGGCGCCGTTCGCGATCATCATCGGCCTGCTGATCTGGTTCAACCTGGTGAGCCAGGTCTACCTGGTCTCAGCCGGCTGGGCCGCGATTCGGGAGGCGGACCTGCACGGCACCTCCGCCGGCCATGACAAGGGCACGTGGGGTGCCCGCCAGGTGCAGCCAGGGAAGGTGCCCGTGCATCCTGATGCGGGCTTCCCGGCTACTGCCCGGCGTCGAGGTACTGGTCGGCCCAGGCAGCAATGATGCGCGCGGCCCTGGCTGCCTGGCCTTTGCCGGTCAGCAGGTGGTCGCTGCCTTCGAGCGACACGAAGTTCCTTGGATGCCGGGCCGTCTGGAAGATGGTGCTGGCATTTTCGATTCCCACGGTGTTGTCCGTGGGGGAGTGGAGCACCATCAGCGGCTTGTGAAGCTGTTTGATGCAGTCCGTCAGGTCGGCATTCTCCAGGTCTTCCACGAAGTGCTTGCGGATCTCCACCCGCTTTCCGCCGAGGTCCACTTCGGCGCTGCCTTCACTCAGGATCTTGTCCAAAGCCGCGTCGAAGACATGTGCCACGTGCTTCGGTGAAAACGGCGCACCCACGGTAGCGACGGCGTCGAGCTCTGGAATTTCCCGGGCCGCCGCCAGGACCGCGGCGCCGCCGAAGGAATGGCCCACCAACAGGGAAATCGGCCTCCCTTCGCTGCGCATGAATTCCGCGGCCTTCACAGTGTCCGCCACCTTGTGGCTGAAGGAGCCGGCGGACCATTCTCCCGCGGAGCCGCCCAGGCCAAGGTTGTCGAACCGGAGCATGCCAACCCCGCTGTCCGCCAGTGCCTTGCACATCCGGGCCGCGGAGGGGCTGTCCTTTCCCAGCGTGAAACCGTGGGAGAACACTCCCCAGCCCTTGACGGGCCCCTCCGGAACGTCGATGATTCCCGAGAGCATCTCGCCGGTTGAGCCTTCAAAGCTTACTTTTTCGGAGCGGGACACCGCGTCCCCTTTCTGCTGTGCGTCTAAACCTGTAAACAACGACGGCGCCCTCCCCCCTAAGTGGGGGACGGCGCCGTCGTCAGCTAAATCCTTTGTCAGATCTTGCGGGAGAGAATGGCCTGCTTGACCTCGGCGATTGCCTGGGTCACCTGGATGCCGCGGGGGCATGCCTCCGAGCAGTTGAAGGTGGTGCGGCAGCGCCACACGCCTTCCTTGTCGTTGAGGATCTCCAGGCGCATGTCGCCGGCGTCATCGCGGGAATCGAAGATGAAGCGGTGTGCGTTGACGATCGCGGCGGGGCCGAAGTACTGCCCGTCGGTCCAGAACACGGGGCAGGAGGACGTGCACGCGGCGCAGAGGATGCACTTGGTGGTGTCGTCAAAGCGCTCACGGTCCTCGGCGGACTGCAGGCGTTCCCGGGTGGGTTCGTGGCCCTTGTTGATGAGGAACGGCATGACCTCGCGGTAGGACTGGAAGAACGGTTCCATGTCCACGATGAGGTCCTTTTCCACCGGCAGGCCCTTGATGGGCTCCACCGTGATGGGCTTGGACGTGTCCAGGTCCTTGAGGAGCGTCTTGCAGGCCAGGCGGTTGCGGCCGTTGATGCGCATGGCATCGGAGCCGCACACACCGTGGGCGCAGGAGCGGCGGAAGGACAGCGTGCCGTCCGTTTCCCACTTGACCTTGTGCAGGGCGTCCAGGACACGGTCCGTGCCGTACATGGTCAGGTGGAAATCGTCCCACGTGGCTTCCTCGGAAACCTCCGGGTTGTACCGGCGGACGCGCAGGTGCACATCGAACGTGGGGATCTCGCCGCCACCGCCGACGCCGGCAGGCAGTTCAATCTTTGAGGCTGGCTCAGCGATTTCAGCGGTCATCTTTAGTACTTCCTCACCATCGGCTCGTAGCGGGTAAAGACGACCGGCTTGGTGGCCAGGCGGATGCCGGCAATTGACTCAGCCGATCCGTCCGCCGGCGCGTGGTCATCCTTGTACGCCATGGAGTGCTTCATGAATTTCTCGTCGTCACGCTCGGGGAAGTCCTCGCGGAAGTGTCCGCCGCGGGATTCCTCACGGTGGAGGGCGGCCACGGTCATGACCTTGGCCAGTTCCAGCAGGAAGCCGAGCTCAACGGCCTCAAGCAGGTCCAGGTTGAAGCGCTTGCCCTTGTCCTGGACGTTGATGCGCCTGTACCGCTCCTCGAAGGAAGCGATGTCGCGGAGGACCTGGTTCAGCGTCTCCGCCGTGCGGAACACCTGCATGTTGGCGTCCATGGTGTCCTGGAGTTCCTTGCGGATCACAGCCACCTTCTCGTCACCGCTGCCGTTGCGGGCTATGTCCAGCAGTTCGGTGGTGTACGCCAGCGGGTTCTCGGGCAGTTCCACGAAGTCAGCCGTCTTGGCGTATTCTGCCGCGGCGATGCCGGCACGCTTGCCGAACACGTTGATGTCCAGCAGCGAGTTGGTGCCAAGGCGGTTGGAGCCGTGAACGGACACGCACGCAACTTCGCCGGCTGCGTACAGGCCCGGGACCACGGTGTCGTTGTCCTGCAGGACCTCGGTGGTGATGTTGGTGGGGATGCCGCCCATGGCGTAGTGCGCGGTGGGGAACACGGGGACGGGCTCCGTGTACGGCTCCACACCCAGATAGGTGCGGGCGAACTCGGTGATGTCCGGGAGCTTGGCATCGATGTGCGCGGGCTCGAGGTGCGTCAGGTCCAGGAGGACGTAGTCCTTGTTCGGGCCGCAGCCCCGGCCCTCGCGGACCTCGTTGGCCATGGAGCGTGCCACGATGTCGCGGGGCGCCAGGTCCTTGATGGTGGGGGCGTAACGCTCCATGAAGCGCTCACCCTCGGAGTTGCGCAGGATGGCACCCTCACCGCGGGCAGCCTCGGAAAGGAGGATGCCCAGGCCGGCCAGGCCGGTCGGGTGGAACTGGAAGAACTCCATGTCCTCCAGGGGGATGCCGCGGCGGAAGGCGATGCCCATGCCGTCGCCGGTCAGGGTATGCGCGTTGGAGGTGGTCTTGAAGACCTTGCCTGCGCCGCCGGAGGCGAACACCACGGACTTGGCCTGGAAGACGTGCAGTTCGCCCGAAGCGAGGTCGTAGGAGACGACGCCGGCAACGCGCTTCTGCTTGTAGAGCGTACCGTCCGCGCGGACAGCATCCTCTTCGACCGTCAGCAGGTCCAGGACGTAGTACTCGTTGTAGAACTCAACGTTGTGCTTGACGCAGTTCTGGTAGAGGGTCTGCAGGATCATGTGGCCGGTGCGGTCCGCGGCGTAGCAGGCGCGGCGGACAGGGGCCTTGCCGTGGTCGCGGGTGTGCCCGCCGAACCGGCGCTGGTCAATCCGGCCTTCTGGCGTGCGGTTGAACGGCAGGCCCATCTTTTCGAGGTCAAGCACGGCGTCGATGGCTTCCTTCGCCATGACCTCAGCGGCGTCCTGGTCAACCAGGTAGTCGCCGCCCTTAATGGTGTCGAACGTGTGCCATTCCCAGTTGTCTTCTTCGACGTTGGCAAGGGCCGCACACATGCCACCCTGCGCCGCACCGGTGTGCGAGCGGGTGGGGTAGAGCTTGGTCAGTACTGCTGTGCGCGCGCGCTGACCTGATTCGATCGCGGCGCGCATGCCAGCGCCACCGGCACCGACGATGACGACGTCGTACTTATGGACCTGCATACCAGATGCTCTTTCTCTCAAAATTCGCTATAAAACAACGGGCCGGCGTGGCCTGCGCCGCAAAACAGGGCCCGCGGTTGTACCCGCGGGCCCGGGGTGGTGCCGGTGCTAGGCAGGGCAGAATCCGCCAGGCAGGGGCACGCCGTCGACGACGGGGCAAGGGTCGAAGGTGAAGATCACCAGGGTGCCCAGGACGATGATGACGACGGTGGCCGAGTAGAGGACCGTCTTCAGCCAGCGGCGGGTTGAGTCCTTTTCGGCGTAGTCGTTAATGATGGTGCGGACGCCGTTGGTTCCGTGCAGCATGGCCAGCCACAGCATGGCGAGGTCCCAGAACTGCCAGAACGGGTCGGCCCACTTGCCGGCCACAAAACCGAAGTCGATGGCGTGGATGCCCTCGCCCACCAGGAGGTTCACAAAGAGGTGCCCGAAGATCAGGACCACAAGGACCACGCCGGAGAGCCGCATGAAGAGCCATGCGAGCATCTCGAAGTTGCCCTTGCTCCCGCCGTGACGGCGGTACTGCGGGGCGATCCGCCCGCTGCGCGGACTTTCGATGGTTGCACTCATGGCTTAGTGACCTCCGAGGGCGAGGGACAGGTGGCGGATGGAGAAGGCGACCATGGTGACAAGCCAGAGTGCAAGGACTGCCCACAGCATCTGCCGCTGGTACTTGGCGCCCTTCTTCCAGAAGTCAACCGCGATGATCCGCAGGCCGTTGAAGGCGTGGAAGACAATGGCGGCAACAAGGCCCGTCTCACCCAGGGCCATGAGGGGGTTCTTGTAGGCACCGATCACGGTGGTGTAGGCCTCTGGAGACACGCGCACCAAGGAGGTGTCCAAAACGTGGACCAACAAGAAGAAAAAGATCACTACACCGGTAATGCGGTGTCCTACCCAAGACCACATGCCTTCACGGCCGCGGTACAAGGTGCCAGCTGGTTTTGTCGGCACTGATAAACCTCCCTGCAACACAGCGGCGCTGGCATGAGATCCACGCGGGGGGAACGCCTGCTGCGAGAGCACTCGTAGCTCAGGCCTAAATCTAGGCTTCGCTGACAGCTTATTCAATTTAGGAGTTCCTTGGTGACCAGCAGTTGCGCGGATCCCGCGAAATTTTGAGACAAAGGACACACTCGCCGCGGCCAGTGCCGGGCATGGCTGCCAATTTGCCGTCCGGCAGGGGCCTGAACCGCTTGACGGAGGGTGCATTGCCCGTTCCGCTAAAGTAGGCGGTGATGAGTACAGACAAAGTGACAAGCCCGGCATCACCCCTTGACCGCTTCATCGCGGTGATCCCGGCCGGCGGCGTGGGGACCCGCCTCTGGCCCCTGTCACGCGCCGCAGCTCCCAAATTCCTGCACGACCTCACCGGCTCCGGCAGCACCTTGTTGCGTGCCACCTATGACCGGCTGCACCCGCTTGCCGGAAGCAAGGTGCTGGTGGTTACCGGGAAGGCCCACCGCGATGCGGTGTGCCGCCAGCTTCCGGAACTCGAGGATTCGGATCTCGTCCTCGAATCCGAGCCAAAGGATTCCGCGGCAGCGATCGGCCTTGCCGCCGCGATCCTCCACGAGCGCGACCCCGACACGATCATGGGGTCCTTCGCTGCGGACCAGGTGATCAGCCCGGACCACCTCTTCCAGGAGGCAGTCCGCGAGGCAATCCACACTGCGGCTGCCGGCAAGATCGTGACCATCGGCATCAAGCCCACCCACCCGTCCACCGGGTTCGGCTACATCCGCTCCGGCCAGGCCCTTCACATCGACGGTGCTCCGAGCGCCCAGGACGTGGTGGAGTTCGTCGAGAAGCCGGACGAGCAAGTGGCCCAGCAGTACGTGGACAGCGGCAATTACGTATGGAACGCCGGCATGTTCGTGGCGCCCGTGGCGCTGCTGCTCAAACACCTGGAAGCCAACCAGCCCGAACTGTTCGGCGGCCTGCAGGAAATCGCACGGGCCTGGGACACTCCCGAGCGGGACGAGGTCACCGCCCGCGTCTGGCCCACCCTGCCGAAGATCGCCATTGACTACGCGGTGGCCGAGCCTGCCGCCGAAGCCGGGGACGTCGCCGTCGTGCCTGGCTCCTTCCGCTGGGACGACGTCGGCGACTTCGCCTCCGTGGGCCGGCTCAACAGTGCCAAGGAAGTTGACGACGTCACTGTGCTGGGGGAAGGCGCGCGCGTCTTCACGGAAAACTCCAGCGGCGTGGTGGTCACCGACACCAAGCGCGTGATCGCCCTGATCGGAATCCAGGATGTTGTCATCGTGGACACGCCGGACGCGCTGCTGGTGACCACCATGGCCAACTCCCAGCGGGTCAAGGCCGCCGTCGACGCCCTCAAAGCCAGCGGGGATACCGACGTCCTCTGATGTAACGCGGCGACCGTGATGGCCGCTAATGCCGACACCCTCGCTAGAGTGAAACAGTGCGCAATTACACTACTGAAGCCGAGCCCACCGCCCTGGTGGCTCCGTGGCTCGAGCCGCTCCTGCCGGAACTGATCGACTTCCGCAGGGACCTCCACGCACACCCGGAACTCTCCTTCAAGGAATTCCGCACCACGGACAAGCTCGCCGAGCGGCTTGAAGCTGCCGGCCTCACGCCGCGCCGCCTGGAGGGCACCGGCCTCACGGTAGACGTGGGGGAGGGGCCCATTGCCACGGCACTGCGCGGTGACATCGATGCCCTGCCCATCATCGAGGAGACCGGCCTGCCGTTCGCCTCGAAGAACCATGGCGTCACCCACGCCTGCGGCCACGACGTCCACACCACCACCATGCTGGGCATCGCCCTGGTGCTGCACCGGATGCACCAGGACGAGCCGCTCGGCGCCACTGTCCGCATCATCTTCCAGCCGGCTGAGGAAACCATGCCCGGCGGGGCCCATGCCTGCATCGAGCAGGGCGTCCTGGACGGCGTGCCGAGGATCCTGGCCCTGCACTGTGATCCCCGGATCGACGTGGGCAAGATCGGGACGCGCATCGGCGCCATCACCTCAGCCTCCGACACCATCCGGATCGAGCTGTCCGGCCGCGGCGGGCACACGTCCCGTCCGCACCTGACGGAAGAACTCGTCTTTGCGCTGGCACAGATCGCAGTGAGCGTGCCCGCGGTGCTCTCGCGCCGGCTGGATGTCCGCAGCGGGGTGTCCGTGGTGTGGGGGCAGATCTCCGCGGGTTCGGCACCCAACGCCATTCCCGGCACCGGTTACATGGCGGGAACCATGCGGTGCCTTGACCGCGACGCGTGGCACGAGGCCGGCGAACTCCTGGACGAGGTGGTCCACCAGGTGGCCGCGCCCTATGGCGTGGACGTGCGGCTGGAGCACACCAGGGGAGTGCCGCCGGTAGTGAACTCGGAGCATGAGACGGCCATCATCGAAGCGGCCGCACGCGCCGAAATCGGGGAAAGCGCCGTGGTCCTGACCCCGCAGTCCATGGGCGGGGAGGACTTCGCCTGGTTCCTTGCCGAACTTCCCGGAGCCATGATGCGCTTGGGCACCAAGACTCCCGGCGGCGAGGAATACGACCTGCACCGCGGGGACTACATCGTGGACGAGCGGGCCCTGGGACTGGGCATCCGCGTTCTCACTGCAGCCGCGCTGCGCACCATCCGCGACATCTAATTCCGGGAAACGGGGTGTGCCCGATTGCGTCGGGCACACCCCCAAGACCACTTCCGTGCCGGGACAAGTAAGTTGTGCACAACTTACTTGTGTACTATCGTTTCTGTCATGACTGACGCACCCCGGCTAAACCACCAGGTCTGCTTTGCGCTCTATTCCGCCTCCCGGGCTGCCACCGCGGTATACCGCCCGGTCCTCGAGGACCTGGGCCTGACCTATCCGCAGTACCTGGTGATGCTGGTGCTGTGGGAAAACGAACCGCGCGGCGTGAAGGAGATCGGCGAGGAGCTCGGACTGGACTCCGGCACCTTGTCGCCGTTGCTGAAGCGGCTGGAAGCCCTTGGCCTGTGTGAGCGGCGCCGGTCTGGCGAGGATGAGCGCCGTGTCGCCATCCATCTTACCTCCGCCGGGCGGGAGCTTAGCGGCAAAGCGGGCGCCATCCCGCAGCGCCTCGCCCAGGCCGCGGGACTTACTGCCGAGGAACTGGATCAGCTGCGCAACACGCTGGACCGGCTGACGGACGCCCTCCACAAGGCGAACTGACAGTTCAGTCAAAAGAACTTATTCAACCCCTACAGGACGGATACCACCCGTGAAACCTCTATACACTGCCGAGGCACTCGCTTCGGGCGAAGGCCGCGACGGCAATGCGCGGACGAACGACGGGAGGCTGGACGTTACCCTGTCCAGCCCCGTGGAGCTGGGCGGAACGGGCCAGGGCACCAATCCCGAGCAGCTCTTCGCGGCGGGCTACGCCGCGTGCTTCCACTCAGCACTCCGATTGGTGGGCCGCAAGGAGCAGGCCGACCTGACGGATTCCGCCGTCGCGGCCAAGGTGCACCTGGGCCAGCTGGACGGCGCCGGGTTCGGACTCGCCGCTGAACTGGAGGTGGCGCTCCCTGCCCTGGACCTGGCAGCCGCCGAGGCGCTGGTGGCCAAGGCTCACGAGATCTGCCCCTACTCCAACGCCACCCGCGGCAACATCAGTGTGGACATCAGGATTCTGGAGTTCGCCGCATGAGCGCCGGAACCTTGCCCGCCAGCACCCGCGAAATCCAACTCGCCTCCCGCCCGGTAGGGCGGCCAACCCCGGATAACTTCCGGCTGGCCGAGTCCCCGCTGCCTGAACTTGGTGACGGACAGGTCCTGGTGCGCAACCTGTTCATCTCCGTGGACCCCTACATGCGCGGCCGCATGAATGACGTGAAGTCCTATTCAGCGCCGTTCGCCCTGGGCAAGGCGCTCGACGGCGGCGCGGTGGGTGAGGTGATCGCGTCCCGTTCCGATGAGCGAAAGGAGGGGGACGTCGTCGTGCATTCACTCGGCTGGCGGGACTATGCGGTGGTGGACGCCGCGGCCGCCACGCCTGCCCGCACCACACTTGCCCCGGCGTCCGCGTTCCTCGGCGCCTTGGGCATGACCGGCCTTACCGCCTATGCCGGGCTGCTCAAGGTTGCCCGGTTCGCTCCGGGAGATGCCGTCTTCGTCTCCGGCGCTGCAGGGGCAGTCGGTTCGCTCGTAGGCCAGATCGCGAAGGCGATGGGCGCTTCCCGCGTCATCGGCTCGGCAGGTTCCCCGGCCAAGGTGGCACGGCTCCTGGAGCTGGGCTTCGACGCCGCCTTCGACTACCACGACGGGCCTGTGCGCGGCCAGCTGGAACAGGCCGCCGGCCCCGGCGGCATTGATGTCTACTTCGACAATGTGGGCGGAGAGCACCTCGAGGCGGCACTGGCCGTCCTCAACGTTGGCGGGCGGGTGGCGATGTGCGGGGCCATAGCCCAATACAACTCCACCGAACTGACGCCTGCGCCCCGCAACCTGATGCTGGCCATCGGCAAGCAGCTCACGCTTAAGGGGTTCCTGGTGGGCGGCCAGCGGCAACACGCCGCGGAGTTCGCCGAAAAGATGGCGGGCTGGCTGGCTGACGGCACGGTCCGCTATGACGAGACGATCGTGGACGGGCTGGAAAACGCCCCGCAGGCGTTCATGGACCTCCTGGACGGGGCCAACACCGGAAAGATGCTGGTGCGCCTTTAGCCAGGCGCCGCGACCTGCGGCCGCCATGGCCAACCGATAGGGGTGCCGCTAACAGGCGGTGCCCCTACTGGTTGGTAACAACTTGTAAACAATCTTCGGGATACCCTGCGGCTGTGCTACGGGACGTGGCGCAGGCCACTAAAGTGGGTGCCATCAGTGCGCTCCGGCGCAGTGCTGCGTGCCCTCAGTGACAACAGAATTTCAGTGTAGAAACGGACACTCATTGAATTCGAGCCGTAGCGCCACTCTCTTCATCCTGGAGGAAAATTGAAGAAATCACTGCGTGCAAGTTTCAAGCGCGGTTCAATGGCCGGCGTGGCTACCCTCGGTGCTTCGGCGCTCGTGTTGACCGCCTGTGGCGCAGCCCCGGAAGCCGGAAGCACCTCAACTGCAGGAGCCAGCGACTACACCGGCTGCATCGTTTCCGACTCCGGCGGGTTCGATGACCAGTCCTTCAACCAGTCCTCCTACGAGGGTCTCAAGAAGGCCGAGAAGGACCTGGGCATCAAGGTCAACCAGGTGGAGTCAAAGACCAACAACGACTTCGAACCCAACCTCAGGGCGATGGTTACGGCCGGCTGCGACCTCACCGTCACCGTGGGCTTCCTGCTCGGCGACGCCACCAAGGCGCAGGCAACGGCCAACCCGGACAGCCACTTCGCCATCATCGACTTCGGCTACGCGACGCCCATCAGCAACGTCAAGCCGATCATCTACGACACCGCCCAGGCAGCCTTCCTTGCCGGCTACCTCGCTGCAGGGACCACCAAGACCGGAACGGTTGCCACCTTCGGCGGCATCAAGCTTCCCACCGTCACCATCTTCATGGACGGCTATGCGGACGGCGTGAAGTACTACAACGAAAAGAAGGGCAAGGACGTCAAGCTCCTTGGCTGGAACAAGGAAGCCCAGGACGGCAGCTTCACCGGTGACTTCGAGAAGCAGGACGTCGGCAAGCAGCTCACCCAGAACTTCCTGGACCAGGGCGCGGACATCGTGATGCCCGTGGCCGGTCCGGTAGGCAAGGGTGCAGGCTCTGCGCTCAAGGAGGCCAAGGCAGCAGGCAAGGACGTCAAGCTGATCTGGGTGGACTCCGACGGGTTCCTGACGGCACCTGACTACAAGGACATCATGCTGTCCTCGGTCATGAAGCAGATGGGCGACGCCGTGGAGGCAGTCGTCAAGGAGGACAAGGAAGGCAAGTTCAGCAACACGCCGTACGTTGGCACCCTGGCCAACGAGGGCGTCCAGCTGGCCCCGTTCCACGACCTCGACTCCCAGGTCCCGGCCGAACTGAAGTCCGAGCTGGACCAGATCAAGAAGGACATCATCGACGGGAAACTGAAGGTCGAGTCCGCGGCAAGCCCCAAGGCCTGACCCCGCCTGAGCGCCACCCCCGGCCGGTAACCGACTGGCCGGGCGGTGGCGCTTTTTTGCTGGCTGCCCCCACCTGGCCGCAGCCTGCCTTTCCCATGACTGCACCCACTAGGCTTGGTGCTGCAGCCACATATCCCGTCCGGTCGATCACTGGACGCTTCGAGATTGGTCAGAGTTTTGAAACTTGAACTCCGAGGGATCACAAAACGCTTTGGCACCCTGGTGGCGAACGACCACATCAACGTGGTGGTGGAATCCGGACAGATCCACTGCCTGCTGGGTGAGAACGGGGCCGGAAAATCCACCCTCATGAATGTGCTGTACGGGCTCTACGAACCGTCTGAGGGCGAGATCCTGGTTGACGGCACGCCAGTTTCCTTCCGCGGACCGGGAGACGCCATGGCGGCGGGCATCGGGATGGTGCACCAGCACTTCATGCTGGTTCCCGTCTTCACGGTCGCCGAGAACGTGGCGTTGGGCGCCGAGCCCACCAAGGCCGCGGGCTTCCTCAACCTTGACGAAACGCGCCGCCGGATCAAGGAGATCTCGGACCAGTACGGCTTCGACGTGGACCCGGACGCGCTGGTGGAGGACCTGCCGGTGGGCGTCCAGCAGCGGGTGGAAATCATCAAGGCGCTGGTCCGCAATGCCAGGGTCCTCATCCTGGACGAACCCACCGCCGTCCTGACACCGCAGGAAACGGACGAACTGCTGGACATCATGCGCCAGCTCAAGTCCGGCGGAACGTCCATCGTCTTCATATCCCACAAGCTGCGGGAAGTGAAAGCAGTCTCGGACACCATTACGGTGATCCGCCGCGGCAAGGTGGTGGGGACGGCTGACCCCGCTGCGTCCACTACCGAACTGGCCTCCATGATGGTGGGCCGTGCCGTCAACCTCAAACTGGATAAAGCACCGGCCCGGCCGAAGGAAAAGACGTTCGAGGTCCGGGACCTTACCGTCATCGCTCCCAACGGCCAGCACGTCGTGGACGGCCTGAGTTTTGAGATAGCCAGGGGAGAGATCCTTGCAATTGCCGGCGTCCAGGGGAACGGCCAAACCGAGCTGACGGAGGCGATCCTCGGCCTGCAGGAGCGGGTCCACGGCTCCATCCTGCTGGACGGGCAGGAGCTCGTGGGCCGCAGCGTCAAAGAGGTCCTGAACGCAGGAGTGGGCTTCGTGCCCGAGGACCGTTCCGTTGACGGCCTTATCGGCACTTTTTCGATTGCCGAGAACCTGATCCTGGACCGGTACGATCAGGCCCCCTTCGCAAAGGGCATCAGCATGAGCCCTGCCAAGGTGCTGGAAAACGCAACTTCCCGGATCGAAGAGTTTGACGTCCGGACCCCTTCAGGAGCCCTTGCCGCCGGAACGCTTTCCGGCGGCAACCAGCAGAAGGTGGTGATGGCCCGCGAGCTGTCCCGTCCGCTGCGCCTGTTCATCGCCTCCCAGCCCACCCGCGGCGTGGACGTGGGGTCCATCGAATTCCTGCACAAGCGGATCGTGGCTGAACGCGACCAGGGCACGCCCGTCATGATCGTCTCCACCGAACTTGACGAAGTGATGGAACTGGCCGACAGGATCGCCGTGCTCTACAAGGGCAAACTGGTGGGCGTGGTTCCGGCCGGAACCAGCCGCGACGTCCTGGGCCTCATGATGGCGGGCATCCCGCCGGAGGAACACACGTCCACGACAGGCAGTGAACAGGGTCCCGCCGCCACCACGGCTTCCGTATCCGACGCCGAAGGAGGCGACCATGTCTGACACGCATCCCCCCAAGCACGCGGCCGGCGAGCCTGGCCCCGAGGCGCAGGAGCCCGCCGTCCCGGACGAGCGGACGGCCGCCGTCGTGGCCGTTGATACTGCCGGCGGGGTCATGGAACCATCCGCCGTTCCGGCCACCGCCCAAAGCGGAAAGATCCCCGGCGGTCCCGACACCCTGCTGCGCAAAATCTTCACCGGCAGCGGCATGGTCTCCGTCCTGGCGGTCCTGCTGGCCCTCATCATCGGCGGGCTGCTGATTGCCAGCACCGACAAGCAGGTGGCCACCACCTCCACGTACTTCTTCGCACGGCCCACGGACTTCCTGTCCGCCGTCTGGAACGCAGCCACGCGTTCCTATATCGCCCTGTTCCAGGGCTCGGTCTTCAACCCCCGCGGCAACAGCGTTGCGGCCCAGTTCGCGCCGTTCATGGAGACCCTTACCATCGCCACCCCGCTCATCACGGCCGGCCTGGGCGTAGCGCTTGCCTTCCGCGCGGGGCTGTTCAACATCGGCGCCCAGGGCCAGATCATCGTGGCCGGCATCCTGGCCGCCTGGGTGGGTTTCGCGCTCGACCTTCCCGTGGGCCTGCACCTGCTCCTGGTCCTGGCGGCAGGCATCATCGGCGGCGCCTTCTGGGGCGGTCTCGTCGGCCTCCTCAAGGCCCGCACGGGGGCCCACGAAGTCATCCTGACCATCATGTTCAACTACATCGCGCTCTACTTCCTGCGGTACCTGCTGAACACTCCGGCGTTCCAGCGGCCGGGGGAGTCGAACCCCATCTCGCCCATCCTGGACCCTACCGCTGTCTACCCGCAGATCTTCGGCACCCAGTACCGGCTCCACCTCGGCTTCCTCCTGGCCATAGCCACCACTGTCCTGGTCTGGTGGCTCCTCAACCGCTCCACCGTGGGCTTCGAATTCCGCGCAGTAGGCGCAAACCCCAAGGCGGCGCAGACAGCGGGCATCAACGTGTCCCGCTCCACCATCCTGGTGATGGCACTCGCCGGAGGGCTGGCGGGCATGTCCGGCGTCGCCCAGGTGGCGGGCACGGAGAAGGTCCTTACCGACGGCGTTGCCGCCACCTATGGCTTCGACGCCATCACAGTGGCCCTGCTGGGGCGTTCGACGCCGTGGGGCACCTTCGCAGCCGGCCTGCTGTTCGGCGCCTTCCGGGCCGGGGCGGTCCAGATGCAGATCCAGACCGGCACGCCCATCGACATCGTCCTGGTGGTCCAGTCCCTGATCGTGCTTTTCATTGCAGCACCGCCCCTCGTCAGGGCCGTATTCGGCCTCAACCCGCGGCGCAGGAAGCCGGCCAAAGCCGGCAAGTCCCGTAAGGCAGCAACCACCGGAGGTGCAGCATGAGCACAACAGTTTCCTCGCCCCGCTCCGGAAAACCGCAGCCGGAGGACGCCTCAGCGAAGGCAGGTTCCGCCCTCTCCAGCAAACCCGTCAGCTGGCGGACGCCGGCGATGCTCACGGCCTTCGGCCTGATCGCCCTGGTGTTCTTCGGCCTGATGGCCCCCAACCAGACGGCCAGCTTCGGCATCTCCACTGGGGAAGACTTCTTCCAGCTGCCGGCCCTGGCGGTCAACGCGGCTGCCGGCGGCATCGTGCTGTCCGTCCTCCTGCTGGGGCTCGCCGCCTATGCGGTGTACCTCAAGACCAAGGACATGCCGGCCCCGGGCTGGCTGACGGTGACCTTCATCGTCCTGTTTACGGCCGCCTTCCTCATCTGGGTGGTGGGCGGCGCCCGCACCCCGAACATTTCGCTGGCCGGCCTCATCGCCGGCTCGGTGACCCTCGCCGTTCCGCTGGTGTTCGGATCACTGTCCGGCGTCCTCTGCGAACGGGTGGGCGTGGTAAACATCGCCATTGAGGGCCAACTGCTGGGCGGTGCGTTCACCGCCGCCATTGTGGCCAGCATGACGCAGAACCCCTTCATCGGGCTGCTGGCTGCTGCCGTGGCCGGTGCAGTGGTGTCCATGGTGCTGGCACTCTTCAGCATCAAGTACCTGGTGAACCAGATCATCGTCGGCGTGGTCCTGAATGTGCTGGTTTCGGGTGTGACCGGGTTTCTGTTCAGCACGGTGATGCAGGCCAACAAGGCGCAGTTCAACTCGCCCCCGGGGCTGGACATCATCGAAATCCCCGTCCTGTCCAGCATCCCCGTGATCGGCCCCATCCTCTTCCGGCAGTCCCTGGTGGGCTACCTCATGTACATCGCCGTCCTGGTGGTCTGGGTGGGCCTGTTCAAGACACGTTGGGGCCTCCGGGTGCGCGCCGTGGGCGAACACCCGCAGGCCGCGGATACCCTGGGCATCAACGTGAATGCCACCCGGTTCTGGAACGTCACCCTTGGCGGCGCCGTGGCCGGCATCGGCGGCTCCTTCTTTACCCTGGTGGCCATCGACAGCTTCACCAAGGAGATCTCCGGCGGCCGCGGCTTCATCGCCCTGGCAGCCCTGATCTTTGGCCGGTGGAACCCGATCGGAGCCTTCTTCGCAGCGCTCCTGTTCGGTTTCGCGGACAACCTCCAGAGCATCGTCACGATCATCGGCACGCCCGTTCCAAGCCAGTTCATGGCCATGCTCCCGTACCTGGTGACGGTCCTCGCAGTGGCCGGGCTGGTGGGCAAATCCCGGGGACCGGCGGCCAGCGGCATCCCCTATGTCAAGGGCTGACGTCGTGGACAGCACTGCGGGCGCCGCGCGGCCGGTTGACTGGGCCGCGCTGGAGGCATCCGCCGTCGCCGCCATGCGCCACGCCTACGTTCCCTACTCGAAGTTCCCGGTGGGAGCGGCGGCACTGACCCACGACGGCCGTATTGTCAGCGGCTGCAATGTAGAGAACGCCAGCTACGGCCTTACCCTCTGTGCCGAGTGCGCGCTGGTGGGCAACCTGCACATGACCGGCGGCGGGCTGCTCCGCGCCTTCTACTGCGTGGACGGCAGCGGCAACATCCTCATGCCCTGTGGACGCTGCCGCCAGCTGCTGTACGAGTTCCGCGCCCCGGACATGGAGCTCATGACGACCCAGGGCATCAAGTCCATGGACCAGGTGTTGCCTGACGCCTTCGGTCCCGAACACCTGAAGGAAACATAATGACTGACAAGGTGACAGAGACCCGCGCAGTGGACAACATTGCCGAACCCTTCGACGCCGTCGACATCATCCGCGTAAAGCGGGACAAGGGCACCCTCAGCCCGGAACAGATCGACTGGACCATCGATGCCTACACCCGCGGCGCCATCGCGGACGAACAGATGGCAGCCCTGAACATGGCCATCCTGCTCAACGGCATGGACCGCACCGAGATCGCCCGGTGGACCGCTGCGATGATCGCGTCCGGCGAACGCATGGATTTCTCCAGCCTTCGCCGGCCTGACGGCGGCCTGAAGTACACGTCTGACAAGCATTCCACGGGGGGCGTGGGGGACAAGATCACCCTGCCGCTCGCGCCGTTGGTTGCGGTTTTCGGGGTCGCCGTACCGCAGCTCTCCGGCCGGGGCCTTGGCCACACCGGCGGCACCCTGGACAAGCTTGAATCCATCCCTGGCTGGCGTGCCTCCCTCAGCAATGAGGAAATCCTGGCCCAGCTCCAGGACGTGGGCGCGGTGATCTGCGCCGCCGGCGCCGGCCTGGCCCCGGCGGACCGGAAGCTGTACGCACTGCGGGACGTCACGGGCACGGTTGAAGCCATTCCCTTGATTGCCTCCTCCATCATGAGCAAGAAAATCGCGGAAGGGACCGGCTCCCTGGTCCTGGACGTGAAGGTGGGCAGCGGCGCCTTCATGAAGGATGAGGCCAGGGCCCGGGAGCTTGCCGAGACCATGGTGGCGCTGGGCAAGGACGCAGGAGTGAACACCGTGGCACTGCTCACCAACATGGATACCCCGCTGGGACTGACCGCGGGCAACGCCATCGAGGTCGAAGAATCCTTGGAGGTGCTTGCCGGCGGCGGCCCGGAGGACGTGGTGGAGCTGACCGTCAGGCTCGCCGAGGAAATGCTGGCCTCGGCGGGAGTGAACGACGCAGATCCGGCCGCCGCCCTCAAGGACGGCCGCGCCATGGATGTCTGGAACCGCATGATCGAAGCCCAGGGCGGCGATCCGCGGGCCAAGCTTCCGGCGGCCCGGGAGTCCGAGGTGGTCTACGCCCCGGCGGACGGCGTGCTTGTGGAACTTGATGCCCTGGCCGTCGGTGTTGCAGCCTGGCGCCTGGGC
Organism: Paenarthrobacter sp. NEAU-H11; assembly: GCF_050573415.1. Taxonomy (NCBI): domain Bacteria; kingdom Bacillati; phylum Actinomycetota; class Actinomycetes; order Micrococcales; family Micrococcaceae; genus Paenarthrobacter; species Paenarthrobacter sp. NEAU-H11. The sequence continues at coordinate 203,769 of NZ_JBNZGA010000004.1, forward strand.
GCCGGCCGTGCCCGCAAGGAGGACGCCGTGCAGGCCGGTGCCGGGGTCCGGATGCACGCCAAGCCCGGCGCCGTGGTCCGGGCCGGCGAGCCCCTGATGACGCTGCTCACGGACACCCCGGAACGGTTCGCGCGGGCGAAGGAGGCGCTGGAGCACGCAGTGGTCATTGCGCCCGAGGGATCGCGGCCGGCGCAGCGGCTGATCATCGACCGAATAGCATAGGGATCCATGCAGGCCATCAATGACTTCATCCTCGCCGCAGCCGGGCAGCCCTGGGTGCTGGTCCTGGTGCTGGCCTGCTGCGTCATTGACGGCTTCTTTCCGCCCATCCCCAGCGAGTCGGTGGTGGTGGGCCTCGCCGCCGTTGCCGCCACCGCGGACGTCCCCAACCCCTGGGTCCTGATGCTGGTGGCTGCACTGGGGGCATTCTCGGGGGACAACATTGCCTATCTGATCGGCCGCAAGGTCGGCACCAGGAGATGGGGGTGGATGCGTAACCCCCGGATGCAGAGCGCCTTCCGGTGGGCGGGCAGGGAACTGCGGAAGCGTCCGGCCTCGCTCATCCTCGTGGCGAGGTTCGTTCCGATCGGGAGGGTGGCAGTGAACCTGACAGCGGGCTTCACGCATTACCCCCACGTGCGTTTCATCGGCCTCACCGTTCTGTCCGCGACCCTCTGGGCCGGCTACTCCGTGGGGATCGGGCTGTTTTTCGGGCAGTGGTTCGAGGACAACCACCTTTTGGGCGCCGCCATCGCCATCATCTGCGCCGTGGCGCTGGGGATCCTCGTGGACCTGGGCATCAACCGCCTCCGTCGCCGACCTCCGATGGTGGAACGGATGAAGGAACCGGAAGCGTAGTTGAAGCGTTGTTCCAGGAAGGCCAGGGCGTAGCGAATCGCGCCTTGGCCATGGGACACTTAGGAACGATTTCCGCTTTGGCTGCGCCACTTACGGCTATGCCATTTTGCATAGGAGCAAGACCCGCGTGGAGTTTATTAATGAGGCCGTGCTCCATGCAGCTGGTCAGTGGTGGATTTACCCGATACTGCTCGTGTTCTTCTTCGTTGACGGCTTCGCGATGGTGGTCCCCAGCGAGACCCTGATCGTGGCACTGGCGGCCTTTTCCCGGCACAGCGGGGAGCCCAATCTTTGGATCCTCGGCCTGACAGCCCTGGTTGGGGCCATTGCCGGGGACAATATGGCGTTTATGCTCGGACGGCGGATTGGCCTGGACCGGTGGAAGTGGATGCGCCGCCCCAAGGTCCAGAAAGCCTTCGGCTGGGCCCGCTACGAGCTCGAAAAGCGCGGCGCCGTGCTGATCTTTACTGCCCGCTACATTCCGTGGGGCCGGGTGGCCGTCAACTACGTGGCCGGCAGCACGGGCTTCGCCCACCGGCGCTTCTTCCTGCTGGATGCCTTCGCCTGCATCACGTGGGTGGGCTATTCGATTGGCATCGGCCTGCTGGCCAGTTCGTTCCCCTGGCTCCACCACAATCCGCTGCTCAGCGCGGGCATAGCCGTGGTCTTCGCCATCGTGCTCGGCATCCTCATCGACCACGTCCTGCGCTGGTGGCACAAGCACCTTGCCCGCAACGACGCCGAAGAGGTTGATGAGTGGCTTGACGGCGGTCCCTCCGGCGCCCGGGGACCCGGTAACGGCAGCTCGGCCATCCTCGCTCCTGCGGCCCGGGACGGCAAGCCAGCCGCTAATTAGCGGCTGGCTTTGAACTCCCGCCCACCCTAAGGTGGGAAGGTGACTGAGCCCATTGTTGACGCTGCCCCTGCCATCGATTTCGACCTGAAGAACCTCCCGAAGGTCTCCCTCCACGACCACCTGGACGGAGGACTGCGTCCGGCCACCATCATCGAACTGGCCGAGGCCGTTGGCCACACGCTGCCTTCCACCGATCCCGTGGCGCTGGGCGAATGGTTCCGGGAGTCCGCCAACTCCGGCTCGCTGGTCCGCTACCTGGAAACGTTTGACCACACCGTTGCCGTCATGCAGACCCACGAAGGCCTGTTCCGGGTGGCCAAGGAGTTCGTTGAGGACCTCGCTGACGACGGCGTGGTGTACGGCGAAGTCCGGTGGGCGCCCGAGCAGCACCTCCAGAAGGGCCTCACGCTGGACCAGGCGGTGGAGGCCGTGCAGGAGGGACTCGAAGCCGGCGTCGAAGCCGTAGGGGAGAGCGGACGCGAGATCCAGGTGGGCCAGCTCATCACCGCCATGCGCCACGCGGACCGCGGGCAGGAGATCGCTGAACTCGCCGTCCGCCACCGCAACAAGGGCGCCGTCGGCTTCGACATCGCCGGAGCCGAGGACGGCTTCCTGCCTTCCCGTTTCCGGGACGCCTTCACCTACCTGGCCCAGCAGAACTTCCCGGCCACCGTGCACGCCGGCGAGGCCGCCGGGCTGGACAGCATCCAGTCCGCCCTGGTGGACGGCCGCGCCCTGCGGCTGGGACACGGCGTCCGGATTGCCGAGGACATCATGGTGGAGTTCGACGACGATGCAGAGGACACGATTGGCCTGGTCACCCTGGGCGACCTCTCCAGCTGGATCCGCGACCGCGGCATCGCCCTGGAAATCTGCCCCTCCTCCAACCTCCAGACCGGTGCGATTGCCGGGTTCGGCGAGGGCATCGAAAGCCATCCCCTGGACATGCTCTACCAGCTCGGCTTCAACGTCACCATCAACACCGACAACCGGCTGATGAGCGGTGTCACCCTGACCGACGAGTTCGAACTGCTGGTGGAAACCTTCGACTACGACCTCGATGACCTGCTGGAGCTGACGCTCAACGCGGCCGAGGCTGCCTTCCTGCCGCTCGAGGAGAAGGAAGCCCTGGTGGAGTACATCAACGACACCTACGCGAACCTTGGCTGAAACTCCCGCCGAAGGACTGGTGGCGGTCATAGCGCAACTGCGGGAACACTGCCCGTGGATGGGCGCCCTGACGCACGCCTCCCTGGTGGAATACCTGCTGGAAGAGGCGTTCGAGGTGGCCGAGACCATCGAGGCCGGCGTGCCGGCGGAGAAGGATTTCGACGTCGAGCTCCAGGGCGAGCTGGGCGACGTCCTGCTTCAGGTGGTCCTGCACGCCCGCCTCGCTGAGGAACGCGGCGCCTTCACGTTCGACGACGTCGCGCGCGGCCTGGGTGCCAAGATGGTCCGCCGCAACCCGCACGTGTTCCGCCCGGACGGCTCACTGCAGGACAGCTTTCCCGCAACGGTCGAGGAGATCGTGCAGAAGTGGGATGCGGTGAAGCGGGCGGAGCGGCCGGAGCGGCAGGATCCGTTCGAAGGGATCCCGCTGGCCCTGCCGGCGCTCGCGAGGGCGCAGAAGTCCATCGACCGCGCGGCAAGGGCAGGCGTCGAACTGCCTGCACAGGCTCCCATCCCGGAAACGGAAGAAGAACTCGGCGAGCTGCTGCTCGCCGTCGTACGCGCCGCACACGCCAACGGATTCGACGCTGAGCGCGCCCTCCGCGGCGCCGTGCGGAAGTACCAGCAGCACGTCCCGCAGCAGCACCAACAAAGTTAGCCGCACCATCATGACGTCCGGGGGTGGATAGTTTTCCGTAACCCGGACCACTCTCGACTACGCTGGTCTGTGACGAGTACGTCGAGTCTTTCTGCAAGATCCCCCCGTTAATCGCCCATAAGGAGCAAAATTCATGGCGCTTATCGATGCCATCCACGCCCGCGAGATCCTCGATTCCCGTGGCAACCCGACCGTAGAAGTTGAGGTACTGCTCTCCGACGGCCAGATCGGCCGCGCCGCAGTTCCCTCCGGTGCTTCCACCGGTGAGCACGAGGCTGTTGAACTGCGCGACGGCGACAAGGGCCGTTACCTCGGCAAGGGCGTCCAGAAGGCCGTGGACGCGATCATCGACCAGATCGCTCCGGCCCTGACCGGCTTCGACGCCACCGACCAGCGCAGCATCGACCAGGCCATGCTGGACCTGGACGGTACCCCGAACAAGGGCAAGCTGGGCGCCAACGCCATCCTGGGCGTTTCCCTGGCCGTTGCCAACGCAGCCGCCGCCTCCGCGGACCTGCCCCTCTACAAGTACCTCGGCGGACCGAACGCGCACGTCCTGCCCGTGCCGCTCATGAACATCCTCAACGGCGGCTCCCACGCGGATTCCGACGTCGATATCCAGGAATTCATGGTTGTGCCGCTGGGTGCCGAAACCTTCTCCGAGGGCCTCCGCTGGGGCGTTGAGGTCTACCACGCGCTCAAGTCCGTCCTGAAGGAAAAGGGCCTCGCTACCGGCCTGGGCGACGAAGGCGGCTTCGCGCCGAACCTGCCGTCCAACCGTGCAGCACTGGACCTGATCCAGGAAGCCATCAAGAACGCCGGCTACACCCCGGGCAAGGACATCGCGCTGGCCCTGGACGTGGCCTCCTCGGAGTTCTTCACCGACGGCGCCTACCAGTTCGAAGGCAAGTCCCTGACCTCCGCCGAGATGAGCGCCTACTACGCCGAACTCGTGGCGGACTACCCGCTGGTCTCCATCGAGGACCCGCTGGACGAGAACGACTGGGACGGCTGGAAGACCCTCACCGACTCCATCGGCGACAAGGTGCAGCTGGTGGGCGACGACCTCTTCGTCACCAACCCCTCCATCCTGCAGCGCGGCATCGACACCAAGACCGCCAACTCTCTCCTGGTGAAGGTCAACCAGATCGGTTCCCTGACCGAGACGCTCGACGCCGTCAGCCTGGCCCAGCGTGCCGGCTACACCACCATCACCTCGCACCGCTCCGGCGAAACCGAGGACACCACCATCGCCGACATCTCGGTGGCCACCAACGCCGGCCAGATCAAGACCGGCGCCCCGGCCCGCTCCGAGCGCGTGGCCAAGTACAACCAGCTGCTGCGCATCGAAGAGGAACTCGACGACGCCGCCCGCTACGCAGGCCGCAGCGCGTTCCCGCGTTTCAAGGGCTAGTAGCCGCGTAAAGCAAACAACGGTGGCTATGGTTGAAAGACCATAGCCACCGTTGCTGTTTCGGCAGCATTTGTTTCAGCCCAGATAGTGGCGGCCCAGGCAGGCTGCGCGTTTCAGGAGTGTCATGGCTACCCGCCGTCCCAAAGTTCCCAAGGTCGCCCCATCCCGCGCCGCAAAGGAAGCCCCCGAGGGCGCGGACGTCATCCTCGCGGACTTCGGCCCGGGCAAGGACACGACGGCAGGAGACGCGGCCGGCGCACAACCGGCCGGCACCGCAGCCGGACGCCGGGACCAGGCCTCCCGCAAGGGGCCTGAACAGGCCCGCCGCAAGGGCAGCAGCGCCACCGACGGCAAGGCAGGCCCGGCGGCTCCCGCAGACGACGAAGACCAGCAGCCGGTACCGGCCAAGGCGTTCTCCGGGCGGATGCTGGCGCTGGCCGTGGTGATGATTGCCATCACCATCATGCTTGCGCCCACAGTGAAGATCTTCTTCGACAAGAAGGCCGAGATTGACGCGCTGAATGCCGATATTGCCGCCCGCCAGGCGGAAGGCGACACCCTGCGGCAGCAGGTGTCCCGCTGGCAGGACCCCAACTACGTGAAGCAGCAGGCCCGCGACCGCATTAACATGGTTATGCCGGGAGAAACCGGCTACTGGGTCTTCGGCAGCGATCTGCCGGCCGGAGAAACCAGCAGCCAGGCCGGTGCAGCAACACAAGACCCCGCCGATCTGCCGTGGGTGGATTCCCTGTGGGAGTCCATCACGCGCGCGGCTACAGACTGAACCGCAACAGGAAGGACGGCCCGCCACAGTGGAACACAACACGGCAGCCGCCCGGGACGAATCCCGCCAACCATCAGCGCACGATCTTGAAGTCCTGAGCCGCCAGCTGGGACGGCCGGTCCGTGATGTGGTGGAAATTCCTGCCCGCTGCGTCTGCGGCAATCCGCTCGTGGCCGCCACGGCTCCCCGGCTCAGCAACGGGACTCCGTTTCCCACCACCTTTTACCTGACACACCCGGTCATCACCTCAGCGGTGTCGCGGCTCGAAGCCGCAGGCGTCATGAACGAGATGAATGAGCAGCTGGCCGGTGATGAAGAACTGTCCGCGGCCTACCGCGCAGCACACGAAGACTACCTCGCGGCCCGCGACGCCATCGGGGAACGGTCCGGCATCGGGGCTGTCCCCGAGATTGACGGTATCTCCGCCGGAGGCATGCCCACGCGCGTCAAATGCCTGCACGTCCTGGTGGGGCATTCCCTGGCCGCCGGGCCCGGGGTCAACCCGCTCGGGGACCAGGCGCTGGCCGGCATCACCGAATGGTGGACCGCGGACAGGTGCTACTGCGACGGCGCCTGGGACACCACGGGCGAGGCACCGTCCAGGGACCTGAGCCGCCACGGGCCGCAGGGTTTGCCGGACATCGTGGGCCGGCCGGCCCCGGTGCGGAAATCCGCCGACACGGCTGGAGCCGCGGAGTGACACGCGTTGCGGCCATTGACTGCGGCACCAACTCCATCCGCCTCCTGATTGCCGACGTTGAACGGACCAACGGCACCACCTCGCTCAAGGACGTGGTGCGGGAAATGCGCGTGGTGCGGCTGGGCCAGGGGGTGGACGCAACGGGCGAGCTGGCACCGGAGGCGCTGGAGCGCACGTTTGCGGCAACCGCTGACTATGCTGCGCTCATCCGCGACCACGGCGCCGCCAGGGTCCGTTTTGTTGCAACCTCGGCCAGCCGCGACGCACGCAACCGGCAGGTCTTCGTGGACGGGATCCGCGACCTGCTTGGCGTGGAGCCCGAAGTGATCTCCGGCGACGAGGAAGCCGCCTTGTCCTTTGCCGGAGCCAGCAGCGTGCTGCCCATCCTGGACGGGCACGAGGTGCTGGTGGTGGACCTGGGCGGCGGCAGCACCGAGTTCGTCCTGGGTACGGCTGCCGGGGTCACGGCCGCAAAGTCCGTGGATATCGGTTGCGTCCGCCTGACTGAGCGGCACCTCCAGGACGATCCCCCCACTGCCCAACAGATAGCGGACGCCGAAGCGGACGTGGACGCAGCCATCGCCCGCGCCCGCCGCGACGTGCCGCTGGAACGCGCCACCGCCGTCGTCGGTGTTGCCGGGTCCATCACCACCATCACCGCACACGCGCTCGGACTGGCCGAGTACTCGCCGGCTGCAATCCACGGCACCGAACTGCCCCTGGAAACCGTCCGGGCGGCCTCCACCGGCCTTCTGGAGATGACCAGGTCGGAGCGGGCCGCACTGCCCTACATGCACCCCGGGCGGGTCGACGTGATCGGTGCCGGAGGGCTGGTGTGGCGGCGCATCCTGGAACAGCTGGGGGAGCTGACCGGCGGCCGCGTCGCCACAGCTACCGCCAGTGAGCACGACATCCTCGACGGCATCGCCCTGAGCATCGGCTGAGCGGATGCACTACTTCATTCCACGGGCGACGCCCCCGCTTCGCCGTGCCGCCGCAGCGCTGCTTGCCCTGCTCCTGGCTGCCTGCTGCCTGGGTACCGGCCTCTTCGCCGCTCCCGCAGCGCACGCGGACGAATGGCGGGACAAGCAGTACTGGCTTCCTGAGTCCGGCATCACCAAGGCCTGGGAAGTTTCCAAGGGTGCGGGGGTCAAGGTGGCCATCATCGACAGCGGCATTGACGCGCAGCACCCTGACCTGAAGGGCGCCGTGATCGGCGGCTACGACGCCTCCGGCTCGGGCCAGCCGGACGGACAGAAAAGCGTGGGCGTGAAGCCGGAACACGGCACCCTGGTGGCCACGATGCTTGCCGGACGCGGACACCAGCCGGCCAGTGCCAGCCCCAGCCCGGCGCCCGGCCCGGCCGGCCTGCCCCCGGAAGGAATCGTAGGCGTGGCACCCGAGGCGCAGCTCCTCTCCGTCTCCACGTGGCTGGGTTCCACCAACCCCTCCGGCAAGAGCGACCAGGACCAGATCCCGGAAGCTGTCCGCTGGGCGGTGGACAACGGGGCAAAGGTCATCAATATCTCGCTCGGCAGCACCACTCCGCAGTGGCCCCAGAGCTGGGATGCGGCGTTCCTTTACGCCGAGCAGAAGGACGTGGTCATCGTCGCGGCTGCCGGGAACCGGGTGGGCGGCAACATCCAGGTGGGGGCTCCGGCCACCATCCCCGGGGTCCTCACGGTCGCCGGCCTGGACCGCAAAGGCGTGGCCAGCGTTGACGCCTCCTCCCAGGGCATCAGCATCGGCGTGGCCGCCCCGGCGGAGAACCTGCTGGGCGGCCTTCCGGGCGGTGGCTACGCCGAATGGGCCGGAACGTCCGGCAGTGCCCCCATTGTTTCCGGCGTGGCGGCACTGATCCGCTCCAAGTGGCCGGCCATGAGCGCAGAGCAGGTGATCAACAGGATTGTGTCCACGGCCAAGGATGCCGGGGCGCCGGGGAAGGATCCGCTGTACGGCTTTGGCGTGCTGAACGCCGAGGCGGCGCTGAAGGACGATGTCCCGGAAGTCACCGGCAACCCGCTGGGGTCCATCGCCGAATGGATCAGGGTCCACCGCAGGGGAAACCTGGCTTCTCCCGCGCCGCTGCCCACCACCGACGTTCCCAGCGCAGTCCCCACGCTGCCCGAAGCAACGGTGCCTGCAGCTGAGGCGCCCTCGAAGCGTGACAGTGCCATCGGCGCCGCCGTCGTCATTGGCTTTGCCGTGCTGTTCGTGGCGATCATCGCGGCCGCCGCGGTCCAGCTGCGCCGGGCCGCCAGGAACCCCGCCCTGCTCAGTGAAGAAGCGGAAACGGGGGCTGTCCAAAGGGTGGAATCCCGCGGAAAACCTGAGATTACGGGCCGAACTCCCAGTTAGTGAAGATTTTCACAAACTGTTGTATTCTTAAACCCATGGCAACCACCCCAGAGCTCCAGGACCGTCCCAGGGTACTCGTCGTCGGCGGCGGGTACGTCGGCCTGTACGTAGCACTCAAACTGCAGAAGAAGATCGCGAATGCCGGTGGCATCGTCACCCTCGTGGATCCACTGCCCTACATGACCTACCAGCCCTTCCTCCCTGAGGTAGCCGGCGGAAACATCGAGGCCCGCCACGCTGTGGTCTCCCACCGCAAGCACCTCCAGCAGACCGAACTGATCCAGGGCCGCGTTACCTCGATCGACCACGAGAACCGCACCGCGGTTGTGGCTCCCGCCGACGGCGGGGCTCCCTTCGATGTTCCGTACTTCGACGTCGTCCTGGCGGCCGGCGCCATCACGCGTACGTTCCCCATCAAGGGACTCGCGGACAAGGGCATCGGCCTGAAGACCATCGAGGAAGCGGTTGCCCTCCGCAACAAGGTCCTGGAGCGCATCGAACTGGCCTCCACCATGACCGATCCCGCTGCCCGCGCCAAGGCCCTCACCTTCGTGGTGGTCGGCGGCGGCTTTGCCGGCATCGAATGCATCACCGAGATGGAGGACCTCGCCCGGGCCGCCGTCCGGAACAACCCGCGCATCAAGCAGGAGGAAGTCCGCTTCGTCCTGGTTGAGGCCATGGGCCGGATCATGCCCGAGGTCACCGCCAAGCAGGCTGAGTGGGTTGTGGAGCACCTCCGCAGCCGCGGCATCGAGGTGCTCCTGAACACCTCGCTGGACAGTGCCGAAGGCACCCTCAAGCTCATCAACCTTCCGGACAAGTCCCCGGCCCAGGAGTTCGAAGCGGACACCCTCGTGTGGACCGCCGGCGTGCAGGCCAACCCCATGGTCCGCTCCACCGATTTCCCGCTCGAGCCCCGCGGCCGCGTCCGCGTCCTGCCGGACCTCCGCATCGCCGGTGACGAAGGCATCATCGAGAACGCCTGGGCCGCCGGCGACGTCGCGGCTGTTCCGGACCTCACCGGCAAGGGCCTCCCGGACGGCACCTGCGTCCCCAACGCCCAGCACGCCCTCCGCCAGGCCAAGCGCCTCGCCAAGAACCTGTGGGCTTCCCGCTGGGACAAGCCGCTCAAGGACTACAAGCACAAGAACCTGGGCGCTGTAGCCGGCTTCGGTGAGTGGAAGGGCGTCGCCAACATCAACCTGGTTGGCAGCATCGGCCTCAAGGGCGGCCTCGCGTGGCTTGCGCACCGCGGCTACCACGGCCTCGCCATGCCCACGTTCGAGCGCAAGTTCCGCGTGATCCTGAACTGGGTCATCGCCTTCTTTGCCGGCCGCGACACCACCCAGCTCATGGACCTGGACAACCCCCGGGGCGCCTTCGTGGCAGCAGCCGCCCCGGCACCCAAGCCGGCGGCTGCGCCGGCTCCGGCACCCGCTCCGGAGCCCGCCGCTGTGCCCGCCGGATCCGGTTCCACGGCGACGGCACCTGCCGCTGCCGAAGCCAAGGAAACCGTTTCGGCCAAGGCCAAATAGCGCCTGCGCCGCGCCCTGCGCTGCAACGTCCGACGGCGGCTGTCCCCTTCCAGGGGGCAGCCGCCGTTTGCGTGGGCCCCGCAGGATGTGTCCGGGCCGGCCGCACTTCCCGCCGACGGCGTTGCCCGGCTTCTAGACTGGCACCATGACTGGCGAAAAAAACCTCGAGGCACTGTTGGCCGGGATGCATCCGGTACAGCGCGACGGCGAATACGTCTACGTGCTGTGGCCCTACGGGAGGGCGCTGGTGGAGGGCATCGAGGCGGCAGTCCGCGAGGCGGAAGGCCTGACGGTGGTGCTGCCCCGGGCGGTGGCGGACAGGGAAGGCCTGCCCTACGACTTCGTGGGTGCGTGGATCACCCTGCAGGTGCATTCCGCCCTGGAGGCTGTAGGCCTCACCGCCGCCGTCAGCAAAGCGCTCACCGAGGCAACGATCAGCTGCAACGTGCTGGCCGGCTTCCACCATGACCACCTGCTGGTGCCGGTGGCGGATGCGCCCCGGGCCCTGGAGGTCCTTGCCGATCTTTCCGCGCGGAGCCGGCAGGCGCCGCCGTCGGAGCTGGTGCTGCGCGACGAAACGCCGGAGGACCGGGAAGCGATCCTGGCCCTCACGGCTGATGCCTTCGCCGTCTCGCCGGTCACGGAGTTGCCCGTGGAGGGTGAGCCGGCGGAGGTGCGGGTACTGCGCGGGCTTTTCGGGTCGGAGGAGTACCTGCCGGAGTTCAGTGTGGTGGCGGTCCAGGACGGCAAAGTGGTGGGCCACGTCATCAGCACCCGGGGCTGGGTGGGCGACCACCCGCTGCTGGGCCTGGGTCCCCTCGGGGTCACGCCGCGGCTCCAGCGGCACGGTATCGGTTCGGCGCTCATGAAGGAGACAATCAGCCGGGCGAACGCTGCCGGGGAGAGCGGCATCGCCCTCCTTGGCAGCCCCGCGTATTACTCCCGGTTTGGTTTTGTCCCCGCCACGTCGCTGGGGGTCCTGCCGCCCGAGGAATCGTGGGGAGACCACTTCCAGCTGCTGCCGCTCGCGCTCTGGCCGGGTGGAGTCCACGGCACCTTCCGGTACGCCGAACCGTTCAGGCTCGTCTGACGGGATACCATTGACCGGGCGCCCCAGTAGCCCAATTGGCAGAGGCAGCGGACTTAAAATCCGCGTGTTGTGGGTTCGAGTCCCACCTGGGGTACAAAAGCAGGCCAAAGGCCCAAGAAACGGAAGCCGTCCGCACGCAGCGGGCGGCTTCCGGCGTTTAATTCCACATATGCAACTACTGTTATAAGGATGTGACCTCAGTCACTTATCTTCCCCGTGTATATGCATTAGCTTGAAACTAAATCAGGAACACCTGGTTTTTTCGTGTCAAAGGCCGTTCGCACCTTTAGATCGAGGAGCTCGTAAATGACTTTATTCCCCCAGGCGGGAACCCGTGTTGCCAAGCTGACAGCGCTTGGCATCGGCGTTGCCTTCATGGCAACGGCATGCGGCGGTTCGTCCACACCCACGGCAACCGAATCTTCCGCCACCGGATCTGCGGCAGGAATCGCGTGTCCGGCAGCTGAGGGCGGCGGAGGCGCGGCCGCCAGCCAGGCTGCCGACACCCCCTCGGTGCCGCCGTCAACCGCCACTACTGAAACCCCGCTGCGGATTGGCTCGCTCCTTCCCACCACCGGCTCGCTGGCCTTCCTCGGCCCGCCCGAAATCGCCGGCGTCAACCTTGGCATCGAGGAAGTCAACAAGGCGGGCGGCGTCCTGGGCAAGCCGGTCGAAGTAATCCACCGCGACTCCGGTGACACCAAGACCGACATCGCCACGCAGTCCACGTCCGCGTTGCTGGGCCAGGGGGTCAGTGCCATCATCGGTGCAGCGTCCTCCGGTGTATCCAAGACGGTCATCAACCAGATCACCGGCGCCGGTGTCATCCAGTTCTCACCGGCCAACACCTCCCCGGACTTCACCACGTGGGATGACAAGGGCCTGTACTGGCGTACAGCGCCTTCCGACGTTCTCCAGGGCAAGGTGCTCGGCAACTACATGGCCACCTGCGGCGCCCAGACCGTGGGCATGATCGTCCTCAATGACGCGTACGGAACCGGGCTGGCCAAGAACATCAAGTCGGCCTTTGAATCGGCCGGCGGCCAGGTTGTGGCGGAGGAGCTCTTCAATGAGGGCGATACCCAGTTCAGCAGCCAGGTGGACAAGGTCATTGCCGCCAAGCCGGACGCCATCGCCCTGATCACCTTTGACCAGGCCAAGAGCATCGTCCCGCTGATGACGGGCAAGGGCGTCAAGCCCACCCAGATGTTCCTGGTGGACGGCAACACCTCCGACTACAGCAAGGACTTCCAGGCGGGCACCCTGAAGGGCGCGCGGGGCACCATCCCGGGCACCTTCGCCCAGGAGAACTTCAAGAAGAAGTTGCTGGCCATCGACCCCGCCCTGAAGGACTACAGCTACGCCGGTGAATCCTACGATGCCGTCAACCTGATCGCGCTGGCAGCCGAGTCGGCGAAGAGCACCAAGGGCGTGGATATTGCAGCCAAGCTCAAGGAAGTCTCTCAAGGCGGCGAGAAGTGCACGTCCTACGCCTCCTGCGTCACGCTGATCCGTGCGGGCAAGGATGCGGACTATGACGGCCAGTCCGGCCCGGTGACGTTCTCTGACGCCGGTGACCCGACGGAAGCCTACATCGGCATCTACGAGTACCAGGATGACAACAAGTACAAGGCAGTCAAGGAAGAGTTCGGCAAGCTCTAACAGCCCCGCCTGATACACAAAGGAGCCCCCGTCCAAGAGGACGGGGGCTCCTTTGCGCGGTGGTGCTATTCGACGGTGTCGGCCAGCGTCCCGAGGTAGAGCTGGATGACTTTGGGGTCCTTCATCAGCTCGCGGCCGGTGCCGGTGTAGGCGTCCCGGCCCTGGTCCAGGACGTAGGCGCGGTCGCAGATCTGCAGGCAGCGCCGGGCGTTCTGTTCCACCATGATCACCGAGACCCCTGCGCGGTTGATCTCATGGACGCGCAGGAAGGTCTCGTCCTGTTTGACGGGGGAGAGGCCCGCGGAGGGCTCATCAAGCAGCAGCACGGCCGGGTCCATCATCAGGGCACGGCCCATGGCCACCATCTGGCGTTCGCCGCCGGAGAGCGAGCCGGCCCGCTGCGCGCGCCGCTTGCCCAGTTCCGGGAACAGGCCGGCCACGAAGTCGAACCGTTCGGCGAAATCCTTGGGCCGCTGGAACATGCCCATCTGCAGGTTTTCCTCGATGGTCAGCGTGGCGAACACATTGTTGGTTTGCGGGACGAAGCCCACCCCGCGGGACACCAGCTTGTTAGCCTTCAGCCCGGTGATGTCCTGGCCGCGGACCACCACCGTGCCCGAATGGACCTTCACCAGGCCGAACATCGCCTTCAGGAGGGTGGACTTGCCGGCGCCGTTGGGGCCGATGATGCCGATCAGTTCGCCTTTGCGGGCCTCGATGCTGCAGCCGTTGAGGATATTGACTCCCGGCAGGTATCCCGCCACAAGGTCGGTGACCTTGACCACCGAATCCCCGTCAATGACCGGGTGTGCGGCCGGTGCCGCGCTGGTGCTGCTCATTGGCTGTCCTTCCCTGTGTTGCCTGTGTCTGTGCTGCCGTGGCGGCCCCGGGCCCCGCCCGGGCGGTCCTCGTCCGCCTCCTTGGCCACAACGTCGAGCGAGATGATGCCCGCATTTTCCGTTCCGACGATCGATTCCTCGTCCGCAACAAGTTCGGCTGCAAGCTCCTTGAGGCCTTCGGAGTCACCGAGGTCGACGTCGTGGTGTGCACCCAGGTAGGCGTCGATGACGGCAGGGTTCTTCATCACTTCGCCGGGCGGGCCTTCCGCGACCACCTTTCCCTCGGCCATGACCACAACCCAGTCTGCGATGTGGCGGACCATATGCATGTCGTGTTCCACGAACAGGACTGTCATGCCTTCGGCTTTGAGGTTCTTGATGTGGTCCAGCAGCGACTGTGTCAGGGCCGGGTTGACGCCTGCCATGGGTTCGTCAAGCATCACCAGCTTGGGCCGCACCATGAGGGACCTGGCCATCTCCAGGAGCTTGCGCTGGCCGCCGGACAGCGACGCCGCGTAGTCGTCCTTCTTGGCGTCGAGCTTGAACTTCTCCAGCAGCACGTCGGCTTCGCCGGTGATTTGTTTCTCCCGGCCGCCCCACATGCCTTTGAACAGCGCCTTGGACAGCCGCTCGCCGGGCTGGTTTGCCGCACCGAGGCGCATGTTTTCCATCACGGTCAGCTTGCCCATGACCTTGGTGAGCTGGAAGGTGCGCACCATGCCCATCCGCGCCACCTTGTAGGGAGACACTCCGGCGAGGCTCTTGCCTTCGAACTGCCACTTACCGGTATTGGGTGTGTCAAAGCCGGTGAGCAGGTTGAAGAGGGTGGTCTTGCCTGCGCCGTTGGGGCCGATGAGCGCCGTGATCTTGTGGCGGGGGATTTCGAGGTACTCGACGTCCACCGCATTGATGCCGCCGAAGCTGCGGGTCACGTTTTCCGCCACCACGATGGGGTCGCGCTTTTTGCAGCCGGGCCCCACTTCTCCGGCCGCGATGGGCCGGGTGTCGGTCATGTAGTCCAACTCGCCCGTACCGGCCGGTGTGGGTTCTTCGCTGTGCATGCTCATGCGAACGCCAGCTCCTTCTTGTTTCCAAAGACGCCCTGGGGCCTGAAGATCATCAGCAGCATCAGGGCGACGCCAACCAGGATGTAGCGCAGCTGGCCGGCCTGGACCGTGTTCAGCCACGTGATGGCCCCTGACTCGATCAGGCCGTAGAGGATGCCTTGGGTCAGTGACAGCACGACCCAGAAGATCATCGCGCCGATGACCGGTCCGAGCACGGTGCCCAGGCCTCCCAGCAGGAGGCAGGTGTAGAGGAAGAACGTCAGCTCAGTGCCGTAGTTGGCCGGCTGCACCGCTCCGCGGGGGAGGGTGAAGATCATGCCGGCGAGTGCGCCAAGGACGCCGCCGATAATGAGTGCCTGCATCTTGTAGGCATAGACGTTCTTGCCCAGGGACCGGACCGCGTTCTCGTCTTCGCGGATGCCCTTGAGGACGCGTCCCCAGGGGCTGCGCATCAGCAGCCACACCAGGGTGCAGCAGAGGGCCACCAGTGCCCAGCCCACCACGCGGATGAAGAAGTCTCGGTTGTTCATGCCGAAATAGGAGCCCTCAGGGAACGGGTTCATTGCGTAGAACCCGCCTTCGAAGGCCGCCAGCCCGTTGGCCGATCCCGTCACCGAGGTGAGCTGGTTGGTGGTCACGATGTACCGGACGATTTCCGCCGCTGCAATGGTCACGATGGCGAGGTAGTCTGCCCGGAGCCGCAGGGTGGGAATGCCGAGAAGCAGCGCAAAAATTGCGGAGGCAATGATGGCGATCAGCAGTCCCACGAAGAACGGGACACCGAAGGTGAGGGTGGAGATGGCGAAGCCGTAGGCTCCCACCGCCATGAAGCCGGCCTGGCCGAAGTTCAGCAGGCCGGAGTAGCCGAAGTGCACGGCGAGCCCGAGCGCGGCCAGGGCGTATGCGGCCGTCGTCGGGCTGAAAATTTCACTTGCAGCGCTGGCAAGAATGAATCCAAAATCCATGGCTGTCTCCTAACCCACGCGCTCGCGCCGGCCCAGGATTCCCTGCGGCCGGAACAATAGGACAACGATCATGATGAACAGGGCACCCACGTACTTAAGGTCCGCGGCAAGGCCGAACACGGTGGTCAGCTCCACGAAGATGCCCACGATGACGGAACCGATCAGGGCGCCGAAGACCGTGCCGAGGCCGCCCAGGGTGACGCCGGCGAAGATCAGCAGGAGGATGGCCGAGCCCATGTCGAAAGTGACGCCGGGACGGTAGTAGGCCCAGAGGATGCCACCCAGGGAGGCCAGCATGCCGCCGGTGATCCAGACGATCCGGATGACGGAGTCGACGTCGATGCCCGAGGCGGCCGCGAGGGCCGGGTTGTCGGCTACCGCACGGGTTGCCTTGCCCAGCCTGGTCTTCAGCAGCACGATGCCGATCAGGGCGATCACCACGGCGCTGATCCCGAGGGACCAGAGGTTGTTGGGCGAGATGGAAACCGGGCCCAGCTGGATTTCGGGGCTCTGTGCGAACGGCAGCTGCTGGGTGGCACCGCCGAAGTAGAACTGGATGACATACCGGACGGCAAGTGCAAGTCCGATGCTGACGATCATCATGGGCACCAGGCCGGTGCCGCGCCGGCGCAGCGGCCGCCACAGGCCCCGGTCCTGGGCATATCCGAACAGGCCGCCGCCCAACAGGGACAGGATCAGGGCCAGCCAGAAGGGAAGACCGATGGCGTTGAAGGCAAACACCAGCACCGCTCCAAGGGTGACCATCTCGCCGTGGGCGAAGTTGGTGAGCCCGGTGGTGCCGAAAATCAGGGACAGGCCAACTGAGGCGAGGGCAAGGAGAAGGCCGAAGCTCAGGCCGGCCACGAGGCGGTTGAGCAGGTTTTGGCCGAAGTCCTGCTGCTGCACCACGATGCCCTTGCCGAAGGCGAAGATCACAGACAGGTTTGAGGTCTGGCTGAAGGTCACCTGGCGCGGATTCTCCTGGCCATCAGCCAGCTTGATGCCCTCGGGAAGGGTCGATTCGTCCAGTTCCACCGTGTACGTGCCCTGATCGGGGACGCCGATGTTCCAGGATCCGTTCGCGGACGATTTGGCCGTACCGGTGAAGCCGTCCTTCTTGGCCGTGATGGTCACATCCGCCAGGGGTGCGCGGGTGTCATCGCGGAGAAATCCACTGATGTTGTTTTGGAATGTCTGGTTCGACGGGGATGGTGTCGGAGCCGGGGAAGTGGCCTGCGATGCCGGTGCTGCCACGAGAAGGATTGCCAGGATGGAGGCGCTTACGGCTCCCATTAACCTCAGCAACCCACGGCGTCCTCCGGCCGGCCGGCCTTGGGGTGTACTTCTCAAATTGAAAAACCTCCACTTGGGGGGCGGTCTCGGCTGCGCCTTTGCAGCCGTTGCGAACGGATGCAGGGAGGGGATGGTGCCAATCTGGCGCGGCACCGCACGTGTGTGAGTTCCGTCACCCTGCTTGGCTTATGGTACAGCGCGGATGTTGCGGGAAATGCCGAGGTTCAGGCGCCGATGGTAGCGATCGGATAACAACTCCGCCGTCCTGACGGGGGCGGGGAACTTTCACGGGTGCAATTACGTGAGAATTGGTACCGTAAACCTTAAGGTTTCAACACATCCCTATGGAGGAATCCAGCAATGGCACTTGGCGGCAACCCGATCTTCAACGGAAAAAGCTTCCGTGGAGCCACCCAGGCACCG
This sequence comes from Paenarthrobacter sp. NEAU-H11, assembly GCF_050573415.1. Lineage (NCBI taxonomy): Bacteria > Bacillati > Actinomycetota > Actinomycetes > Micrococcales > Micrococcaceae > Paenarthrobacter > Paenarthrobacter sp. NEAU-H11. The sequence continues at coordinate 221,441 of NZ_JBNZGA010000004.1, forward strand.
CCTGTCCCGCAGGCTCCCTACGGACACGCACCCTATGGCCAGCAGCCGTACGGGCAGGCACCCTACGGCCAGCAGGCATACGGCCAGCCACAGAACATGACCACTGAGCAGCTGCAGCAGATGTACAGCCAGCCCGCTGCGGGCCCGGCGGACACCGGCAGGATGACCTTCGACGACGTCATCGTCAAGACCGCCGCCTGCCTCGGAGTGCTGCTCGCCGGTGCCGCGGTGACAATGTTCGTCAGCATGGGCCTGGCTTCGCTCCTGATGATCGTTGGCGCGCTGGGCGGCTTCGTGCTTGCCCTGGTCAACACTTTCAAGAAGCAGCCGTCGCCGGCACTGATTCTTGCCTACGCAGGCCTTGAAGGCCTCTTCCTCGGCGGCCTCACCCGGGTCCTGGACACCATGTACCCGGGCGTGGGGCTTCAGGCTGTGCTCGGCACGCTGTCCGTGTTCACGGTGACGCTGCTCCTGTTCAAGAGCGGCAAGGTGCGCGCCACCCCGAAGGCCATGAAGTTCTTCATGATCGCTTTGGTTGGCTACGCCCTCTTCTCCGTCGTGAACCTCGTCATGATGATGACCGGCCTGACATCGGAACCCTTCGGGCTGCGCAGCGGCATCATCGGCGTCGCCATCGGCATCCTGGCCATCGGCCTCGCGGCATTCTCCCTGGTCATGGACTTCACCAGCATCGAGGAGGGCGTCCGCAATGGCGCTCCCCAGCGCTTCTCCTGGACGGCCGCATTCGGCCTGACGGTCACGCTGGTATGGCTCTACGTGGAGATCATCCGCCTGCTGTCCATCCTGCGCGGGGAAGAGTAGCGCACAAGGCGGCAACCGCCGTCGGACCTTCCCAATAGCTGAGGGCCCCACCGTATGGTGGGGCCCTCAGCAGTTAACCGTACGGGGGCCGGCGCTAGGCAATCCGCCGGGCTCCCGCCGCGGGCGAGACTGCGAAAATGTCCGGCGCCTTGAAGCCGGCATCCGCGAAAGCAGTGGCGACGGCGTCACGCACCTTTTGCTCCAGGGCCACCGGGGTGAGCGCTATGGCCGCCCCGCCGAATCCGCCCCCGGTCATCCGTGCACCGATGGCGCCGCCGGCGCGGGAAGCGTCCACTGCCAGGTCCAGCTCGGGGCAGGAGATCTCGAAGTCGTCCCGCATGGACGTGTGGCTGGCATCCAGCAGGGGACCAATGGCCGCTGGCCCTTGGCTTGCCAGGAGCTCCACAGTCTGGAGTACGCGATCGTTTTCCGTGACCACGTGGCGGACGCGCCGGAACGTGACGTCATCCAGGAGGCCGCCGGCTTCCTCCAGATCGCCCACCTGGACGTCACGGAGCGCCTTGACCCCCAGCACCTCCGCGCCGAGTTCGCAGGATGCCCGCCGGGAGGCGTAGCCGCCGTCGGCATGCGAGTGCGAGACCTTGGTGTCGATCACGAGCATCACCAGGTCCGCCGGCCCTGTCTCGAAGGGAACCAGGCGCACGTTCTGGTCGCGGCAGTCGAGGAAGACCGCGTGGCCTTCCGAACCGCGGAGCGAGGCGGACTGGTCCATGATCCCTGTGGGAGCGCCGACGAACTCATTCTCGGCACGCTGTGTGGCCAGCACCATTTCGCGGGCTTCGAGCCCGGCCCCGGTCAGATCGTTCAGTGCCGAGATGACCGCACATTCAATCGCGTGGGAGGATGACAGTCCGGCTCCGAGGGGGACATCCGAGTCCAGCAGCAGGTCAACGCCCGGGACAGCGATGCCTCGCTGTTGCAGGGCCCACATCACGCCGAGCGGGTATTTGGTCCATCCTTTGGCGGAGCCCGGCTCCAGGGAATCCAGCGTGGTGCTTACCATGCCTTGGTCGCCGTAGGTGGAGAGCAGGCGCACGGAGGAATCGGGACGGACCCTGACGGCCACCCGGGCGGTGCGGTCGATGGCGAAGGGCAGGACGAAACCCTCGTTGTAGTCCGTGTGCTCGCCGATCAGGTTTACGCGGCCCGGCGCTTGCCAGATTCCGTCCGGAGCGCCGCCGAACTCCCGCGAAAACCGTGCTGCAAGGTCCTGGGTCCCGGCAGGCGCGCCCGTGGCCAGGGGATCCGGTGCGAGGTTCACGCGTGCGCTCCTTCAGGTGCGGCCGCTGCGGCGGCGGGGGTGGTGGAAAGCGGAAGGGTCACCGCGCGCAGCCGCTCCGCGACACTTTCCGGGGTGGTGTCATTGATGAAGGCGCCCATGGCAGCCTCCGATCCTGCCAGGTACTTCAGCTTATCGGCCGCCCTCCGCGGAGAGGTCAGCTGGAGGTGGAGGTAGCCGGCGGGCCGCAGGACCGGATCCAGGGGAGCCTGGTGCCAGGCCGAAATGTACGGGGTTGGCGTGGGGTAGAGGCCGTCCACCCGCCGGAGCAGATCGAGGTAGACGCACGCGAGTTCGTCCTTCTCCTCGCCGCTCAGCGCCGCGAGGTCCGGGACCTGGCGGTGGGGCACCAGGTGGATTTCGAGCGGCCAGCGGGCGGCAAAGGGAACATACGCGCTGAAGTTCTCCCCTTCCAGGACCATCCTGCTTCCGTCCTCCCGCTCGGAACGCAGCAGTGAGCCGGTGAGGGTGTCGCCACCGCCCTGGGCATCGTAGAACCTTCGTGCTGCGGCGCCGAGGACGCCCGCGCGGGGGGTGATGTAAGGGTAGGCGTAGATCTGTCCGTGGGGGTGGTGGAGCGTTACTCCAATGTCCGCCCCACGGTTTTCGAAGGGGAAGACCTGCTTGATTCCGGGCAGCTCGTTCAGGGCCTGCGTTCGCTGCGCCCAGGCCTCGATGACGGTACGGGACCGCTCTTCGCCCAGTTCGCTGAATGATCCGGTGTGGGCGGGCGTGAACGCCACTACCTCGCAGCGTCCGTACGCGGGACCCTTGGTACCCCACGATGCCTCGCCCGGTATCGGGCCCAGCGCGGGGCCAAGTGAGGGGAAACGGTTTTCAAACACCACCACGTCGTAGTCCGAAGCCGGGATTTCAGAGGGGTTGCTGGGGGTGGTGGGGCAGATCGGGCACTGGTCCGCCGGCGGGAGGTGCGTTCGGGTCTGCCGGTGCGCGGCGACGGCAACCCACTCATCCGTCAGTGCGTCGTAGCGGACCTCGCCCGGTTCCCCCCTCGGGGGAAGCCCCCGGTGGTCGGTGGTGAATTCGGCGGCTCGCGGCTTGGGGGTCCCGGCGTCATCGAAATAGATGAGCTCCCTGCCGTCGGAGAGCGTGGTGCTCGTGATAGCTGTCATGAAAAAAGTGTGACACGTTCGATCAAAAAAGAATAGTTAACAACAAAATCTAACATCGAGCCTGCTGCGGGCACGTGTCCGGCCGGGGTACGGTGTTGCCCATGACTTCCAGTTATCCCCATGAATCCAACAGCGAGCCTGGCCTGCGGAGCTATGCCACCGGCAGGCAGTATGAGCTCCGCCGCGGCGATGCCCTGGCCGTGGTCACCGAACTTGCCGCCGGCCTGCGGTCTTTCAGCAGGGGAGGAACGCTCCTGACGGAAACCTACGGCGACGACCAGATCGCACCCGGCGCTGCCGGCATTACGTTGGCGCCGTGGGCCAACCGCGTGGAGGACGGCAAGTGGTTCCTGAACGGGAAAAAGCAGCAGCTGGACATCACCGAGGTGGCCAGGAACAACGCCAGCCACGGGCTGCTCCGCAATTCCGCCTATGCCCTAGTGGACGAGTCAGAGCACTCGGTTACCTTGGAGGCCACCATCTTTCCGCAGCACGGGTACCCCTTCCTGGCGCGGCACCGCGTGCAGTACCGGCTCGGGGATGACCTGGGGCTGGTGGTCCGCCAGACCCTGCTCAACGATGCCAAGGAGCCGGCACCCTTCGTCCTGGGCGCCCACCCTTACCTGCGGCTGGGTGACACGCCCGTCGAGGACCTGGTGCTGACCGTTGCTGCCGACACGCGCGTGGTGGCTGACGAGCGCCTCATCCCGCGCAGCACGGCAGCCGTCCAGGGCGAGACCGATTTCCGGGCCGGGCAGAACATCGCGGCCCTCGCCGTGGATGTCGCGCTGACAGGCCTGCACTTCGAAGCAGGGAAAGCCCGCCACACGCTCGCAGGGAAGGACGGCAGGAACGTGAGCCTCTGGCAGGACGAAGCCTGCCAATACGTCCACGTCTTCGTCAGCACCGAGTATCCCGGACGCAGCCGCGCGGTGGCCGTTGAACCCATGACCGGGCCGGCCAACGCCTTCAACTCCGGGGACGGCCTGCGCTGGCTGAACCCGGGTGAGTCCTTCACCATCGAATGGGGGATTGACTACACTCCGGGCAGCGAAGGGTAGCGGTTTCCGAATAAGCCCCGGCTGGGGAAGTATTATGCTATGACGCCAGCAGAGGATGCCGTTACCTCCCCCAGCCCTTCCCCAAGCCAGCAACTGCCTGCATTGAACCAGCCCCTGCGGGTCCTTGCGGACCGTGAACTGGACCGCGACATACCCTACGGCGTGCGGATCGCGGCGTCCTGGGCCTGGCGCCTGGGACTGATCCTCCTGGTGGGAGGTGCGCTGGTCTGGCTGCTGAGCAGGATCAGCTTCCTTATCATTCCGGTCATGGTGGCTGCCTTGCTCGCCGGGCTCCTGAGCCCGGTGGTGCGATGGCTCAAGAAAAACAGGCTGCCGTCCGGGCTGGCTGTGGCCGTCACCGTGCTGGGCTTCATCGGCCTGATCGCAGGATCCCTGGCGCTGGTGGGCAGGCAACTGGTCGCCGGTTTCGGGGAGCTCTGGTCCGAGGCGCTCGCCGGGGTCAAGCAGATCCAGGACTGGCTGGCTGACGGGCCGCTCCATGTCACGGCAGACCAGATGGACCAGTACCTGAGGGAAGCCACCACCGCCCTGCAAAACAACACCAGCAGCATTGTCAGCGGGGCCCTGTCCTTCGGCAGCACGGCGGGGCACTTTGCTGCCGGTCTCATCCTTGCTCTGTTCATCCTGATTTTCTTCCTCCTGGAGGGGGACCGGATCTGGGCGTTCCTGGTCCGTTTGCTCCCCAGGAAGGCCAGGGCAGCAACGTTCGGTGCCGGGCGCAAGGGTTGGGCATCAATGGTCAGCTACGCCCGCATCCAGATGTTTGTGGCCTTCGTTGACGCGGTAGGGATCGGAGTGGGCGCCGCCATTATCGGCGTCCCCCTGGCGCTTCCCCTGAGCGTGCTCGTTTTCATCGGTTCGTTCATCCCGATCGTCGGCGCCCTCGTGACCGGCGCCATCGCGGTCCTGCTGGCACTGGTGGCCAACGGCCCCATCAACGCCCTGATCATGCTCGGCATCGTCCTGCTCGTCCAGCAGTTGGAAAGCCACATCCTCCAGCCGCTCGTGATGGGCAAGGCCGTGGCCCTGCATCCGGTGGCAGTGATCCTGTCGGTGGCAGCGGGATCCTACCTTGCCGGCATTCCGGGCGCGCTCTTTTCGGTGCCCATCCTCGCCGTCGCAAACACTGCCATTCGCTACATCGCCGCCAGAACGTGGGAACATGAACAAGTGCCGGCATTCGCCGGAGAGCCTTTGACGGCGGGCGCCGGAGTGGACAACACCATCCGGGACGTCCAGCCGCCGGCAGTACTCAGCCGCGGCAAGGGCGCCGCCGCCGGCACGAAAGCAGAACAACCTGATGCCCCTCCCGCTGCGGAACGGGGCGCCGGGGCCGAACCCAAAGGAGAATAGTCCGTGAACATCCTCGAAACCCTTCCCGTCACGCTGGACGATGTCCTGGAGGCGCAGAAGCTGCTCGACGGGATTATTGCGCGGACGCCGGTGGAATCATCCCGCGCCCTTGGAACCATGGTGGGCGGGGATGTCTTCTTCAAGTGCGAAAACCTCCAGCGGGCCGGATCGTTCAAGGTCCGCGGCGCGTACGTGCGCATGGCGCGGCTTTCCCCCGAGGAAAAGAAGCGCGGAGTGGTGGCCGCTTCTGCCGGCAACCATGCCCAAGGCGTGGCCGTTGCCGCCAAGAGCCTGGGAATCAAAGCCCGCATCTACATGCCGCTGGGCGTGGCGCTGCCTAAGCTGGCGGCCACCCGCAGCCACGGCGCCGAGGTGATCCTCCACGGCCACAACGTTGACGAGGCGCTCGCCGAGGCCCAGCGCTACAGCAACGAGACGGGAACCGTTTTTGTCCACCCCTTCGACAACGTGGACGTGGTGGCGGGCCAGGGCACGCTGGGCCTGGAAATCCTCGAGCAGGTTCCCAACGTGGACACCATCCTCATGGGCGTCGGCGGCGGAGGGCTCCTGGCCGGGGTCGCCGTCGCTGTCAAGGCCAGGGCCAAGGAACTCGGGCGGAACATCCGCATCATCGGGGTCCAGGCCGAAAACGCCGCCGCCTATCCTCCCTCCCTCGCCGCGGATGCCCTGGTGCCACTGAAGAAGGTCTCCACCATGGCTGACGGCATCGCCGTCGGCCGGCCCGGGCAGCTCCCCTTCAGCATCATCCGTGAGCTCGTCGATGACGTGGTGACGGTCAGTGAAGACTCGCTGGCCCGCGCACTGATCTTCCTGCTGGAACGCGCCAAGATGGTGGTGGAGCCCGCGGGTGCAGTTGGCGTGGCAGCGCTGATGGACGGCAAGATCGAGAACCCGGGAACCACGGTAGCGGTCCTGTCCGGCGGCAACATCGACCCCATGCTCATGCTCAAGGTCATCCAGCGGGGCCTCTCCGCGGCTGGGCGCTACATGACGGTCCGCATGATGCTCGATGACCGCCCCGGTTCGCTGGCCACCATCGCCAGGATCATCGCCGAAAACGATGCCAACGTCACCGGCCTGGACCACACCCGCGTGGGTGGCGCCATCAGCATGGGGGACGTGTCCATCACGGTGAACCTTGAAACCAAGGGCCACGAGCACGGGGAACAGGTGCTCAGCGCCCTGCGTGCCGAGGGCTTCCAGCCCATCGTGGTGCACTAGGACGCCCCATGGCCGGACTGGCGGGAAACGGGAGCCTCGGGCAGCGGCGGACAGTCGCCGCCCGGGCCAAGGGCGGGCTGCTCGTGCTGGGCAGCTTCGTGGTGTTCCTCTTCGTCATCGAACTGTTCAACATGGTGATGCTGCGCTCGCTCAACGCGACGTTCGGACTCCGGCCCAGAACCGCCGACGGGCTGCTGGACATCTTCACTTTCCCGCTCCTGCACGCCAACCTGAACCATCTCCTGTCCAACAGCCTGCCCCTGGTCATCTTTGGCTTCCTGGTGTTCCTCTCGGGGCTCCGGGTATTCCTGACTGCCCTGGCCTTCAGCTGGCTGGGATCCGGCCTCACCGTGTGGCTGATTGGCGACGGCGGCATCACAGTGGGAGCGTCAGGCCTGGTGTTCGGCCTGTTTGCCTTTCTCCTGGTCCGGGGATTCATCAACCGCAGCTGGCGGCAGATCCTCCTGGCCGTGGTCCTCTTCATGGGGTACGGGAGCATACTGCTGGGCGTCCTGCCCATCGTGGCAGGCTACATCTCATGGCAGGCGCACCTCGGCGGGGCGGCCGGGGGAGTGGTGGCCGCCCTCCTGCTTCGCCGCCGCAGCCAGGCCATGGGTCCGGCGATCTAGGTTCCTGACGCTTAACTGGAAACGCCGGCCGCCCCTTTCGGGACGGCCGGCGTCTCCAGGATATGGACGGCTATGCAGCGTAAGGCTTGGCGGAGAGGATCTCCACCTTGATGTCCTTGCCGTTGGGAGCCGTGTAGCTCAGGGTTTCGCCTTCCTTGTGTCCAAGAATGGCTGCCCCCAGGGGTGACTTCTCGCTGAACACGTCAAGATCGGAATCGCCGGCGATTTCGCGGGAACCGAGCAGGAAAGTCTCTTCGTCGCCCGCGATCCTGGCAACGACGATCATGCCGGGCTCCACGATCCCGTCGTCCGCGGGAGCCGCGCCGACGTGGGCGTCACGGAGCAGCGCGGTCAGCTGGCGGATGCGGGCCTCGATCTTGCCCTGCTCCTCCTTGGCTGCGTGGTAGCCGCCGTTCTCCTTGAGGTCACCCTCCTGCCGGGCTGCTTCAATCTTCTGGACGATCTCTGCCCGGCCAGCGCCGGAAAGGTGGTCCAGCTCTGCCTTCAGGCGGTCAAAAGCTTCCTGGGTGAGCCAGGCTGCAGCTGCGCTGTTGGTGGTAGACACGGACTTCTCCTCTTGTGGTCCTACATGCAAAAGACCCCGCCACGGTGGCCACTTGTGGAACAGTAACCAGCTCAGCGGGGTAAAGGTATGCCTTCATTGTAGTCAATCCCTTGGAGTTAACCCAACAACGAAGCGGCGCACGTCACATGCTCCGGCCACTTTTTCAGGCGCCGGCCCCAGGCAACACCGGACTTATGTGTCAGCGGCCCAGCAGCTGTCCACCACCCCGGAGACGGACAGTGACTCCGTGCGTACGGGCACCCTCTGCGCAACTGTGCGGCCGCCGTCGGCTGTTCCGTCGGCCTGTGCGGGCGGAATGTCCACGACCTTCCACCCCACCACCGCGAACTTGGAGTCCAGTGCCTTAACGGCGCACTTGACGGCGGTTCCGGGCTCGCGCGTCACCTGGAAGTCAACTTCCGCAAGCGTGGCGTCCGTGGTGCTGTAGCCAATGTCCTTGAACGAAACGTCGGACAGCGACTGGGAGGTGGAAACCCAGGCGAGGAACCCGATTCCCGCGGCCAGCGCCGCACCGCCGATGGCGCGCCTGGCTCCTGGCTGCAGCCTGCGCTTTTTAGCACCATAGCGATTGGCTAGGCTAGTGTTTGCGGGCGCGGATTGGGCCGGCTGGTCCGGGGAAGTCACCAGACCAGTTTAGTGCCCTTTCCGGCGGAAGCTTGTTGGTCCCAGCCCGGGCCAGCGTCCGCCCGCCCAAGTGATCCGTCAAGCGCCCACAGGCCGCAGAAAAGAATAAGGAGCCGTCCCTCGATGACAGCGTCCAGCACCTCCCCGGCGCCGCTACGGCTGCTCGCGGTCCACGCCCATCCGGACGATGAGTCCAGCAAGGGCGCTGCGACGATGGCCAAATACGCCGCGTCCGGCGTGGACGTCCTGGTGGCCACGTGCACCGACGGGTCCCGGGGAGACATCCAGAACCCGGCAGTTGAGGGGGAGCCGCACCCCAAGCGGGACATGGCCGGCGCCAGGCGCCTGGAAATGGAACGGGCAGCGGCCATCCTGGGCATCAGGCAGCGGTGGCTGGGCTTCGTGGACTCGGGCCTGCCCGAGGGCGACCCGCTTCCGCCGCTTCCCGCCGGATCCTTCGCCACCCTGCCCCTGCACCAAGCGGCTGCGCCCCTGGTGCGGCTGGTCCGGTCCTTCAGGCCGCATGTCATCCTCAGCTACGACGAAAACGGCGGATACCCCCATCCGGACCACATCATGGCCCACCGGGTGGCAGTGGAAGCCTTCGAGTCCGCCGGTGACGGTTCGCGCTATCCGGACGCCGGCGAGCCCTGGGAACCCAGCAAGCTCTACTACGACAGGGCATTCAGTCCGGAGCGTTTCCGGGCACTGCATTTTGCCCTGGAGGAGGCAGGCCTCCAGTCTCCGTACGCCGAGCGGCTGGCAGCGTGGCTCGAAGCGGACGCGGAGGGCCATACCCCGCCTCCCGCCACCCACCCCACCACTACCCAGGTGGACTGCGGGGACTTCTTCGAAGTACGCGACGACGCGCTCCGGGCCCACAGGACCCAGGTGGACCCGTTGGGGTTCTTTTTCGCCGTCTCGCCCGAGATGCAGCGCCGGGCCTGGCCGTGGGAGGACTACTCCCTGATTCACTCCAGGGTTCCCTCGGAGCTCCCCGAGCGGGATCTGTTCGCGGGGCTAAGATAGAAGCAGCCGGCAATTTCTATGTCGCGTAGAAGATAGGGTCCGGCGCCTCGCCGTCCCGCCACGGCTTCTGCCACCCGCACCACAGAAGGTATACAACCGTGCATCACCTGCTCCTCAGCCTGGCCACCACCCCCACGCCCCTGCCCACGCCCACGCTGCGTGAGGGGATTTCCGAGGACCAGGTGACGCCCGGCCTGCTGGGCTTCATCATGACGGCGTTCTTCGTGGTTGCCACCGCACTGCTGATCGTGGACATGGTCCGGCGCATCCGGCGCGTGCGGTACCGGGCACAGGTGGAAGAGGACCGCATTGCTGCCGCAGCCGCGGCGGACGTGGAGGCGGCGGACGCCGCCGAGGATGCGTCCGGCGGGCAGGCGCCCGGCACCGTGCAGGGAACGGCCGACGGCGGGACAGGGCCCGTGCAGGGAGACCAGCGGCACTGACCATCCGCACCGGCTTCCCATGGAGTGCGGAGCCATTCGTCCGCGGTGTTCGGCCGCGCTAGCTGAGGACCGCCATGGCTATGGCCGTGAAGTGTGCCGCGAAGGCCACCACGGTCAGGGCGTGGAACAGCTCGTGGAAGCCGAAGTGGTGGTAGCTGATGTTCGGTTTTTTCAGCGCATAGAACACGGCTCCGGTGATGTACAGGATGCCGCCCACGCAGATGAGGACAGCCGATGGAATGCTGGCCTGGAAGAATTGCGGCAGGTAAACGAGGGCGCCGCAGCCCAGGGCTATGTAGATGGGTACGTAGAGCCAGCGCGGGGCATCCGTCCACAGAAGCCGGAACAGCACCCCGAGGATGGCCCCGGACCAGATGACCCACAGTAGGAGGACCGCCTGGGGGCGCTCCAGCAGGGTCCAGGCCAGGGGCGTGTAGCTGCCGGCAATCACCAGCATGATGTTCGTATGGTCCAGCCGCTTGAGGACGATCTTAACCCTTGGCGACCAGTTGCCCCGGTGGTACACCGCGCTGACTCCGAACAGCAGGACGCCCGTTGCCGCGTAGACGGCGGATGTAATTTTGCGGTCCGCCGTGGGGGCAAGAACCACCAGCACGATTCCTGCCGCCAGTGCGAGCGGCGCCGTAACGGTATGGATCCAGCCCCGCCATTTCGGCTTGATCATCAGGAGTTCGGCCAGCCGGACGGCGGCGTCGTCCACAGCGTTTGTTTCGTGGCCTGATTCCGCCCTGCTGTCCTTGCGCTGCGGCGTCCGCGGGGCGTCCGGGGTGTCGCTGTTCATGCTCCCAGAATAACCTACGCCGCAGTAAGTTACTGATGAGTAGCTATGTGCGGAACGGCCTTCCGGAGCACGTCTGCAGGTCCTGGCCGCTCCGGACGGTAGCCTAGGATGTGCAAGTACGTACAGCAAGGAAGTCAGGTGAGTGAGCGCGTGGAGTTGCCCGGGTTCCTCTACGGCTTCTACGAGCGCAGGCTGCTCAAGGACCTTCCGCGTGACCGGATACCCCGGCACATCGGCGTGATGGTGGACGGGAACCGCCGGTGGGCGAAGCAGTTCAATGCCCCCACCAGCCAGGGCCACCAGGCGGGCGCAGACAAGATCCACGAGTTCCTTGGCTGGTGCCAGGAACTCGGGGTCAAAGTGGTCACCCTGTACATGCTGTCCACCGACAATATGAACAGGTCCAGTGAGGAACTGGACCTGCTGATGGGCATCATCGCCAACACCCTGGACCGCCTGGACGAGGACGCCAACATCTCGGTCCATGCGATGGGAGCCCCGGAGCTCCTGCCCGATTACCTGGCAGAACGGCTCAACAAGCTGACGGCGCGGACTCCCGTCAGGGAGAAGATCCATGTCAACGTGGCCGTGGGATACGGCGGCCGGCGGGAGATCGTCGACGCGGTGCGGGAACTCCTCCACGATGCCGTGGCGAGGGGAGCGGACATCTCCCAACTGGCCGACGACCTCTGCGTGGACGACATTTCCCGGTTCCTGTACACCCGCGGCCAGCCGGACCCGGACCTGGTGATCCGCACATCGGGGGAGCAGCGGCTCTCCGGCTTCCTGATGTGGCAGAGCGCCTACAGCGAGTTCTACTTCTGCGAGGCCCTGTGGCCCGCATTCCGCAAGGTGGACTTCCTGCGGGCCCTGCGCGACTACGCGGGCCGGCAGCGCCGCTTCGGCTCCTGACACATCCGGTTAATCACGAATTCATAGTCCCGCAACAGGAATCGCCGCGTAATGGTTGCGGAAATTAGTTGGCGTGGATTTACGTTATATCCATCAGCAGGCAAAACCGCCGGCTGATCGGGGAGGCCAGTACATGGAGCGAAACATCGCACCGGTTGTATGGGAGGCCGGACCCGGCCTCGTGGCCGAGCCGCCTCACCAATAACAATTCCGGGCTGGTGCCCGGGGCTGGAGTCGATGTGGCTACTTCTGAACAACTGCCCGAGGTCCTTTCCGACCAGGGAGAGAAAGCTACCTCTCGCGCCATGCGAGCCACCATACAAACCGGTGCGGCAGAAGATGCCGCGGCCGGTTTTGCTGTCTCCGGAAGGGAAGCCGCCATTAACACCTTCGTCATCGACACCTCCGTCCTGCTCTCCGACCCCCGTGCGCTGCTCCGCTTTGCGGAACACGAGGTGATCGTCCCGGTGGTAGTCATCACGGAACTGGAAGCGAAACGGCACGACCCCGAGCTTGGCTACTTCGCCCGGAAGGCGCTCCGGCTGCTCGACGACCTTCGGGTCAAACACGGCGGACTCAACCAGCCCATTCCCATCGGCGACGACGGCGGCTCCCTGATGGTGGAGCTCAACCACATCTCCTCCGAGGTCCTTCCGCTGGGATTCCGCAGCGGCGACAACGACAGCCGGATCCTCGCCGTGGCGAAGAACCTCGCCAACGAGGGCCGCAACGTCACCGTTGTGTCCAAGGACCTTCCGATGCGCGTCAAGGCCTCCGCCATGGGCCTCACCGCCGACGAATACCGCAACGAGCTGGTGAAGGATTCAGGCTGGACCGGCATCGCCGAAGTGGAAGTCGGCGAACAGGAGATCTCCACGCTGTACGGCCACGAGCCCGTCTTCATCCCCGCCGCCGCGGAGATGCCGGTCAACACCGGACTCGTGCTGCTCTCCAACCGCGGCTCCGCCCTGGGCAGGGTGGGGGCAGACAAGCAGGTCCGGCTCGTCAAAGGCGACCGCGACGTGTTCGGGCTCCACGGACGGTCCGCGGAGCAGCGGCTGGCCATCGACCTGCTGATGGATCCCGCCGTCGGCATCGTCTCCATCGGCGGCAGGGCAGGCACCGGCAAGTCCGCCCTTGCTTTGTGCGCCGGCCTGGAAGCAGTGCTGGAACGCCGCGAGCACCGCAAGGTCATCGTGTTCCGGCCCCTCTACGCGGTGGGCGGCCAGGAACTGGGCTACCTGCCCGGCTCCGAATCCGAAAAAATGAACCCTTGGGCGCAGGCGGTTTTCGACACCCTCGGCGCACTGGTCAGCCAGGAAGTAGTGGAGGAGGTCATGGACCGCGGCATGCTCGAGGTCATGCCGCTCACCCACATCCGCGGACGCTCCCTCCACGACGCCTTCGTGATCGTTGACGAAGCCCAGTCCCTCGAGAAGAACGTCCTGCTCACCGTCATGAGCCGCATGGGCCAGAACTCAAAGGTCGTGCTGACCCACGACGTCGCCCAGCGCGACAACCTCCGCGTCGGACGCCACGACGGCATCGCCGCCGTCGTCGAAACCCTGAAAGGACACCCGCTCTTCGGCCACATCACCCTGACCCGCTCCGAAAGGTCCCCGATCGCAGCCCTGGTCACCGAACTGCTCGAAGGCTAAGCGGGGGTGCCCGGGTGCCCCTTCCCCTGCGTGCTGGCTCCTCCGTCGCCTCTGACGCACGCTGCCGGAAGGCGCACCCGGGCACCAAGTCCCGGCACTAGCTGATGTTCAGGAAGTTCGCTGCCGGTTCGTGGCCCTCTACCTTGACGGTCCAGTCGGGGCGCTTGAAGGAGTCCGGGGTGAGGCGGACGTGCTGGACTGTTTCGACTTGCGTGCCCCAGGCCTTTCTGGTGATGCCGTTGAGCTCGTAGCCGAGGGAGCGGGAGACGCCGAGGGAGGCTTCGTTCCAGCTGGCGGCCTCGGACTCCGCTACTTCTGCGCCCAGCCAGTCAAACGCGTAAAGGGCGACGGCGGCACGCATCTCCTTGCCAAATCCGCGGCCCTGCACTGACTGCTTGAGCCACGATCCAGTGCTGACCGTCTTGAGGGTGGCGAAGTCCTTGGCCCCGACGTCCTGGCAGCCGATGAACTCACCCCCGTGCCAGATGCCCAGCAGGAGGGTCCACGACTCGGGGGTGCACTCCGCGCGGCAGCGCCAGTACCAGCGGGCCATGTTCGGTCCAAGCTCTTCGGCCGGAAGCTCGGTCCATGGAGTGCTGAACGGGTTTCTGTCGCGGGCATGAATCCCGCTCTGCGCCGCTGCAACTGCCGCCGGAATCTCATGGTCCTGGATGGGGCGCAGCTCCAGCCGGGGCGTTGCCAGCGTGAGATCGAAGAGCGGCCACACGGTGTTCAGCGTCGTCATCCGCGAAGCCTAGCCGATGAGCCCGCATTGCGGCCTGTCACAGTCAGGCGGGGACATCCCAGCTGATGTGGCGCCGGACGTCCGTAAGGTTCATGGACTCGGCCAGGAACAGGTCGTCCAGCATGTACTCATCTACGGCGAGGATCCGCAGCCAGTGCCCGTACTGGTCCGTGTCGGATTCAAGGGAGCGGCTGGAAACACACACACCCGTTCCCAGGTCCACCCGGATCCGGCTGCGGCCCGGCAGGCACAGGGGAGCGGCAGGATCCACGGGATGGTAGGCGGCGGTGGGGGAGACGACGGCCTCGAGCGCGGGCCGGCCCTCATGCTCCCTACGGTGGATGTCGTGGAGTTCCATGGCGTTACTGCCCGGGAACTCGAGGGGCACAGGGGCGTTGCCTGCGAGTTCCACCGGGTCCAGGGCGGCGGAGAAGCGTCCGTTGCCGAAGCCCGGCTCGCCGTAGGCTGCTTCCGGGCGGCGCCGCACCAGCCCCAGGTCGTCGTAGACGGGCGTCACCAGATGGGGCGGGAGGAGCCAGGATCTCCGGGTGGAGCTGGTGTAAAGGCCGTCCTTTGAATCGTTGATTCCCGTGGTGCTGTGGAGGACCAGTCCCTCAGGGCTTTCGAGGCGGAGTGCCCCGGGCCGGCGCAGCCAGGCGCGGACAAGCGGAGCAGCAGGACTGGGGGCCTCTGCAAACGGCTCGTCCCAGTATTCAAAGCGCAGCGACTGCCACTTCCAGGGAGAGGACCGACACAGGTCCCGGAACATGGCCGCGAGGTCCGTCGAGGCAGCACCACTGTCCGGATCCGGCCGGTGCCGGGATTCCCACGTCGCCATATCCACAGTTTACGCGCGGCCAGTACTGCCACGGAGCGGAAATCCAGTAGCATCCGAGGGTGATCCAACGACTGGGCGAACTGTGGCAGCACACCCCGCTGGCCTTCTGGCTGGTGCTGGCTGCCTGCGCCTACTTCGCGGTGATGGCCGTGCGGCTCACAGTGATTGACGTCCGCCACCACCTCCTGCCAAACCGGATTGTCTTCCCGTCCTACGCCGTTGCCGGTGTGCTCCTCCTCGCGGCGTCGGCCTTTCCCGGAACCGGCGACGGCGGGGCCCCGGATTCTCCCGGATCTCCCGCAGGCATCCTGGCCCTTCCGGTGCTCCGGGTAGTGGCCGGAGCCGTCATCCTGTGGCTCTTCTACTTCATTCTCCGGGCGGCCTACCCACCCGGAATGGGATTTGGCGATGTGAAACTCGCAGGAGTCCTGGGTATGTACCTCGGCTACCTTGGCTGGGGCCACCTGTTTGCCGGTACCTTCCTGGCCTTCCTGCTGGGCGGCGTGTGGTCCATCGTGCTCCTGGCCGCGCGCAGGGGGACATTGAAATCCTCCATCCCGTTCGGGCCGTTTATGCTCGCAGGAACTGCTGCGGCCATGCTGCTTCCGGCCTGACCCTCGGCAGCAAGGGGCCCGGGGACAGCTTCCAGCGGGCAAAGGGGGCAGACACTTCGGTAGGCTGGCGGGATGGCAGCGCCTGACTACGTCCTGAAGCTCCGTAAGAAAATCGGCAATGATCCCCTGTGGGTTCCCGGGGTCCGCGGCGTGGTGGTGGACGCGCTGGGACGTGTCCTGCTCGCACAGCGGGCGGACAACAAACAATGGGCCCTGGTCAGCGGGATGCTGGAGCCCGGGGAGCAGCCGGCCCGCGGCCTGGTGCGGGAGATTTTCGAGGAAACGGCAGTGGTGGCCGAACCCGAGCGGGTGGTCTCCGTCGGGGCCGTTGGTCCCTTTACCTACCCGAACGGAGACGTGTGCGAGTTCCTGGATGTGGTGTTCCTCTGCCGCTACGTTTCCGGAACCGCCCGGGTGAATGACGACGAATCCCTGGCCGTCGGGTGGTTCGGCATTAATGAACTGCCTGAACTCATGGCCGGCCACCTCACCAGCATCCACCGTGCCCTGGCTCCGGCGGAAGCCGCCCACTTCGAACCCTGAGCCCTCCCGGGCGTTCATGCGACGGCCGCCCGCCTTCGCGGGAAATCCCGGCGCTCGCAGCTGACCTTAAAGACGCCGGCCGCCCGCCTTCGCTGGGAAGGTGGGCGGCCGCCGTCGTGCTTGCCCCCGCCAGGCGGACCTGGCAGGGAAGGGGACCTAGGCCTTGTGGGCCGGAGCCGTCATGGTGGTGACATCCAGTGCCTTGTCCAGATCGGCTTCGGACACCTTGCCCTCGCCGTCCCCGACGAAGCCCAGCTTCTCGGTTGCCTGGCGCACGGTAAGGCCCTCAGCCACGGCCGTCTTGGCGATCTTGGCCGCGTTCTCGTAGCCGATGTACTTGTTCAGCGGGGTCACGATGGACGGTGAGGCCTCGGCCAGGAAGCGGGCGCGCTCCACGTTCGCGGTGATGCCGTCAATCATCTTGTCCGCCATGACGCGGCTGGTGTTGGCGAGCAGGCGGATGGATTCCAGCAGGTTGGACGCCATGACCGGGATGCCGACGTTAAGCTCGAACGCGCCGTTGGTGCCGGACCAGGCGATGGCGGTGTCGTTGCCGATGACCTGTGCCGCCACCATGATGGATGCCTCGCAGATGACCGGGTTGACCTTGCCCGGCATGATCGAGGAACCCGGCTGCAGGTCCGGGATGGCGATTTCGCCAAGGCCCGTGTTGGGGCCCGAGCCCATCCAGCGGAGATCGTTGTTGATCTTCATGAACGAGATCGCGATGTTGCGCAGCTGGCTGGACGCCTCGATCAGGCCGTCGCGGTTGGCCTGGGCCTCGAAGTGGTCGCGGGCCTCCGTCAGGGGAAGCCCCGTGTCGGTTGCCAGCAGTTCGATGACGCGCTCCGGGAAGCCCGCCGGGGTGTTGATGCCGGTGCCCACGGCCGTGCCGCCGAGCGGAACCTCAGCGACGCGGGGGAGCGAGGCGTTGATCCGCTCGATGCCGTAGCGGACCTGCGCGGCGTAGCCGCCGAACTCCTGGCCCAGCATCACCGGGGTGGCGTCCATCAGGTGGGTGCGGCCGGACTTGACGACGTCCTTGAACTCGACAGCCTTCCGCTCCAGGGACTCGGCAAGGTAGCCGAGGGCCGGAATGAGGTCGTTGATCAGGGCCGAGGTGGCGGCGACATGGACCGATGTGGGGAAGACGTCGTTGGAGGACTGTGAGGCGTTGACGTGGTCGTTCGGGTGGACAACCTTGTCACTGCCGGCGGCCTTGAGGGCGCGCGAGGCGAGCTCGGCGATGACCTCGTTGGTGTTCATGTTCGAGGACGTGCCGGAGCCCGTCTGGAAGACGTCGATGGGGAAGTCGCCGTCATACTTGCCGGCGGCCACCTCATCGGCTGCATCTGCGATCGCCTTGGCCAGCTCGCCGTCGAGCACACCCAGTTCAGCGTTGGCCTGGGCGGCAGCCTTCTTGACCCGGGCCAGTGCTTCAATGTGCGCACGTTCCAGGGTCTTGCCGGAAATGGGGAAGTTCTCCACTGCCCGCTGCGTCTGCGCGCGGTACAGTGCGTTCACGGGGACGCGGACTTCGCCCATCGTGTCATGTTCAATGCGGAACTCTTCAGTGGAAGTCATGGGGCTAGCTTAGGACGCACGGGCGCCGCATCGAAAACCGTGAACTGCTTGCTACAGGCCCACCGCCGCGGCAGTTTTGGGAAGCTCCTAGTGCTCGCCGATTCCGGAAACCAGGTTGGCGCGGCCTTCGGCCAGGCTGTACGAGAGGCCGATGACCGCGGTCTTGCCCGAGCCGATTGCGTCGGAAATCACACGGGAGCTGTCCACGAGGCGCTGCGATGTCTGCTTGACGTGTTCCACCACCATGTCATTGACTTCGGTTTCGTCATTGCGCAGGGAGGTGAGGACCGACGGCGTAATCCGTTCCACCAGGTCCCGGATGAAACCTGTCGGCATCTCTCCGGTTTCCACCGCGGACTTCGTGGCGCTGACGGCCCCGCAGCTGTCGTGCCCCAGGATCACGATCAAGGGCACCCCCAGCACTGCCACGCTGTATTCCAGCGAGCCCAGGACGGCGTCGTCAATGACCTGGCCGGCCGTCCTGACGACAAAGACGTCGCCGAGACCCACATCGAAGATGATCTCTGCGGCGAGCCGCGAGTCGGAGCAACCGAAGATGACGGCGAAGGGGTGCTGGTTCTCCACGAGGGACGACCGCCGTGACGCATCCTGGTTGGGGTGCGAGGTCTCACCGTTAACGAATCGTTCATTGCCTTCGCGCAGACGGCGCCAGGCGAGTGCAGGAGTCAGATAGGTAGCCACGCGCCTACCTTACGGTGCGGCAGGCGCGGAGGGTGAAACTGTGACAGCCGGGTTGCTTTCCAGGGACCTGACGACGGCGTCCGCCAGCACGGCGATCTCGTCCAGCTGGGCCTCCCCGGACAGGACAACGGTGGTGCCGCGGTAGTCCAGCACCAGGGACTTTTCGCCCTTGCCGGTGTCCCGAAGCTGCCAGTCCTGCCCGCCGGCGTTCCGGGAGCCGGTGACAGGCGCGTTCCTGGTTTGCTGAAGTAGCCAGGTGGGGTTGGCGCTCCTGGTCTGGACCAGGCTGATGAAGGACTCCCTGGGCGTCAGGTAGCCCACTTCCCAGGTGGGGACACCGCTGCCGGTTCCGGCTTCCCACCGGGCGTAGTTCGGCCGGAAAGTATTGCCGGTGTCCGGGGCCACGGGTGTGAATCCCGCCACATCCGTGGCGTTGCGTGCGGTGGCTCCCACATCGATGTTCGGACGGTAGCCCTCGCTTTTGGGGAGCGGATTCATGAGGATGATGGGCAGGAACGCGGCGATGCTCACCACCAGGGCGATGACCATTCCAATCACCGAGGCGTTGGCGCGCTTGGCGGCTGCCGCCGGAATGACGGGCTTGACCTGCCCCTGTCCTGCCGTGGCGCCGGACACGCTGCTGCCTCCGGATCCGTGCGGCTCGGGACTGGGGGTGGTCTTTTCCTGCATGTCATTCACCCCTCTATAGTCGCCCATGGCGGCAGTCAACTTCCATTTGGCCTCCGCGGGCTCCCTGGCACGGCCTCCTGGCACATTGCGGTGTTGCGTCATCCGCCGCTCCGAAGGCGGTGCCGCGACTATGATCGATATCAGAGGAATCACCGCCCTGCTGCACCGGCGGGGTGGGTTCAATGATCGCCACTCGAAGAAGAGGTTCACGTGTCACCAGCGTCCATGACCCAGAAGTACTCCACGCTCTCCCCGTCCCTGGCGGTGGGCAATGATGAGCCGGACCGGAACCTTGCCCTCGAGCTCGTCCGCGTCACCGAAGCAGCCGCAATCGCCGGCGGTCACTGGGTTGGCTTCGGCGACAAGAACAAGGCTGACGGTGCCGCCGTTGACGCCATGCGCTCCTTCCTGCAGACCGTCCACTTCAACGGTGTCGTGGTCATCGGTGAAGGCGAAAAAGACGAAGCTCCCATGCTCTTCAACGGCGAACGCGTCGGCGACGGTACGGGGCCCGAATGCGATGTGGCAGTTGACCCCATCGATGGAACCAGGCTGACCGCGCTGGGCATCAACAACGCCCTCGCCGTCCTGGCAGTGGCAGAGCGCGGCTCCATGTTCGACCCCTCCGCCGTGTTCTACATGGAGAAGCTCGTCACTGGCCCGGAAGCCGCTGACATGGTGGACCTCCGCCTCCCGGTCAAGCAGAACCTCCACCTGATCGCGAAGGCCAAGGGCGTCAAGGTCAACCAGCTCAACGTCATGATCCTCGACCGTGACCGCCACAAGCCGCTGGTGGAGGAAATCCGGCAGGCAGGCGCGCGCACCAAGTTCATCATGGACGGCGACGTGGCAGGCGCCATCGCGGCCGCCCGCTCGGGCACCGGCGTCGACGCACTGATGGGCATCGGCGGGACCCCGGAGGGCATCGTGGCCGCCTGCGCCATCAAGTCCCTCGGCGGTGTCATCCAGGGCCGCCTGTGGCCCACCAGCGACGAAGAGAAGCAGAAGGCCATCGACGCCGGCCACGACCTCGAGCGGGTCCTGTCCACCAACGACCTCGTCTCCAGTGACAACTGCTACTTTGCCGCCACCGGCATCACCGACGGCGACCTCCTCAAGGGTGTCCGCTACTCCAAGGACAGGGTCCTCACCCAGTCCATCGTCATGCGTTCCAAGTCCGGCACCATCCGCTTCGTTGACGGCGAGCACCGGGCTGACAAGTGGGAAGGCTACGCCCGCAAGAGCTGACCCCGGCCGCGTTGTGATCCCAGGCCCCCGGAGCGCACCGCGTTCCGGGGGCCTGGCGTTTAAGCCGTTGGTATAGGGTTGAAGCCATGATTCCTGCTGTTGTGCCCTGTACTGACCGCGCCCTCTGGGACGACCACGTTGACCGGTTTCAGGGACATCCCCAACAGCTCTGGGGGTGGGGCGAGACCAAGGCCATGCACGGCTGGTCCGTGGACCGTGTGCTCATCAATGACGGCGGGAACACCATTGGCTGCGCCCAGCTGCTGGTCCGGCGCCTTCCCCTTCCGTTCCGTGCGCTGGTGTACATTCCCCGTGGCCCCATGTGCGCACCGGAGAATGCGCAGGCGGTCCTCAACAGCCTGGCCCGCCATGCCGCCGTCCGCCACCGGGGAGTGGCCCTGAGCATCGAACCGGACTGGGACCAGGATTCAGTTTTCGCCGGTGCAGTGGCGGCCGCCGGGTTCCGGTCATCCAGCAATACGGTGCTCATCCCGCGGACCCTGATCCTTGACCTCACCAGGACCGATGACGAGCTCATGGCGGACATGTCCAAGTCCACCCGGGCCAACATCCGCAAGGCCATGCGCAGCGACGTTGAGTTCCGCAAAGTGAAGAACGACGCCGAACTTGAGCAGGTACTGGCCGTCTACCACGAGACCGCGGACCGGGCCGGTTTCGGGATCCACGAGGACCAGTACTACCGGGACATCTTCAAGAACATGGCGGACGGCTCGCCGATCATCGGGGCGTTCGACGGCGAGCAGCTGCTGGCGTTTGTCTGGCTCGCCAGGAGCGGCGCCACCGCCTTCGAGCTCTACGGCGGCGTGTCCGGCGAGGGGCAGAAGCAGCGCGTCAACTACGGCGTGAAATGGGCGGCGCTGCAGGCGATGCGCGAGGACGGATGCTCCCGCTACGACTTCAACGGGCTGCTCAACGACGGCATCTCCGACTTCAAGAAGCAGTTCGCCAAGCACGAGAACATGCTGCTGGGCACCTGGGAAAAACCGCTTTCGCCGTTCTACCCGGCCTATGCCCAGGCCATGCCACTGGCGCGGCGCGGGCTGCAGACCGGCCGGCGGCTGCTGAAGGCTGCTGCCGGCAGGGTCCGGCCCGTACTCAAGAAGCTGCGCCCGGGCAGCTAGCCCCGGCAGGCAAAGGGCGACGGCGGCACCCGGGCGGGTGCCGCCGTCGCCCATTGCCCATGCCGCCAGTAAGCCGCGGGGCGCAGCCTGCTAAAGGCCCGTGGTCACGGCGAAAGCAAGCGCAGGTTCCGTGCTCCCTGCCACCGGGTGAACGTTGACCGGAGCCTCGGCTGCGGCCAGGAAGGCGCTGCCGCCCCGGGAGAGCTCCAGGTCGCCCTTGGGCGAATCCAGGTAGATGTTGCCGGCCACAACAATGACCACGGCCGCGCCGGACTGTGCCAGCGGTACCGGTCCCGCGCCGGGTGAGAGCTCGATGCGCTGGAGCTGGAATTCCTCGAACGGCGGGCGGAACAGTTCCTGGTCCAGGACCGTCCTTTCGGCCGCGAGCCTGGGCACGGCCACTGGCTGGAAGTCGACAGTCCGCAGGAGTTCGGGCACATCCACGAACTTGGGGGTGAGGCCGCCGCGCAGGACATTGTCGGAGGATGCCATGACCTCCACGCCCAGGCCGTGCAGGTAGGCATGGACGTTTCCGGCGGGGAGGTATACCGCCTCACCCGGTGCCAGCGAAATGCGGTTCAGCAGCAGGGAGATCAGGACCCCGGGATCGCCGGGGTACTTTTCGTTCAGGCTGATCACTGTGTTGAGTTCGGCCTCGTAGGGGGCAAGGGGCGCTCCGGAGAGGAGCGCAGCGACCACCAGCGCAGTAGCATCAGCCACGGGCTGGCCGCCGCTGATCAGGCGCTCGAAGGCCTTCCGCAGGCCCGTGCTTTCATCGGGGGACTGGAGGTCCGCAAGCAGCCCATTGACCAGCGCGGGAGCCCCGCCCTCCACGGAGTCGAAGGCGGCCGCAACATGCTGCAGGATGTCCGCGGTCCGGGCTGCCGGACGGAAACCGCACAGCGCCTCAAACGGCGTCAGGGCGAGAATCATCTCCGGCTTGTGGTTGTCGTCGCGGTAGTTCCGGTTGGGTGCATCCGGAGCCAGGCCCGCTGCGTTTTCCCGCGCAAACCCCGCCCGTGCCTGCTCCAGGCTCGGATGGACCTGCAGGGACAGTGGCTGGGCTGCCGCCAGGATCTTGGCCAGGAACGGCAGCCGCGGACCAAAGCGGGCCACGGAGTCCGCGCCAAGGAAATGCTCCGGATCGCGCGAGATCAGGGCGTCCAGGCCCGTAGTCGCCGAACCGTCCTCGGGAACGCGGGCAACCGACGGGGAATCGGGGTGCGCGCCGATCCACAGTTCCGCTTCGGGGCCGCCGGATTCCGGGCGTCCCAGGAGGGCGGCGATGGCCGTCGTCGAACCCCAGGCGTAATCCCGGAGGACGTTGTCAATCTGGTACAAAACCGTTCCGTTCCTTGGTGGGTTGGCCGCTAGAGCGGGGCGCACTGGCCGTTGGTGGCCACGAGCTGGCGGATGGTTTCTTCATCGCCATTGCGCTTGAGCTGGTTCAGCATCTCTTCGGTGATCGGCTCGCCGTCGGGGGTTGTGGTCACCGGGGTGAAGTCCGACGGCGTGGGCTGCTGCGGGGCGCGGCCGCCGGCCGGCAGGGCGGCGGGGGAGGCCCCGGCCGCCTGGATGTGCCCGGCGCCCGTCTTCGGGACGGCCATGGCGTCGTCGGGAATTCCTGCCGACTGGGCGCCCTTGGCGGAGGCCGACGCCAGCAACTGGTCCACGCGCTGGTGGATCTGGTCGAAGTCCGGGACGGTGGAGAAGGAGGCGTCGAAGTCCGGGGGGCCGATCGTAAGCCGCTTGACGTCCTGGCCCTTCGCCTTGATCGCGAGGTCCAGGAAGCTGCCAAGCTGGGAGGAGGAAATGTTGGATTCCACAACCTGGGTGCCCGCGTTGGCGATGTCTTCGAACTTGGCCAGCAGCGTGGCCGGGTCCAGTTGCTTCAGCATGGCCTGCTGGACGCATTGCTGGCGCTGGATGCGGGCGTAGTCATCCACATACTCGCGTGACCGTCCGTACCAGAGCGCCTGGTTGCCGTCGAGTGTCTGCTCTCCGGCCGGGATCCACCCGAGGGGCATGCCGTGGGTTTGGCTGTAATCGTCGAAGTAGCCGCTCATGGGTACCCAGCCGCCGGCCTTGATCTTGATGCCGCCCATGGCGTCGATGAGCGTGGCAAAGCCCTCCATGTCCACCAGGACATAGGCCTGGATTGTCATTCCCAGCGTTCCGGAGACGGCTTCCATGGTTGCCTGCGCGCCTGGATCGGCCACCCCCGGGTAAAGGTCCGCATGCTGGTTGGTGACTTCGGTGTTAATGGCATTGATCAGGCATTCGTCGCCGCAGTTGTAGCCGTCGGGATAGATCTCCCGCATCGGCGAGTCTTTGCTGAACTGCGCGTTCTGGAAGTTGCGGGGGACGGAAATGATGGCGGTCTGGCCGGTTTCGGCGTCAACGCTCAGCACGGAGAGGCTGTCCGGACGCCGTCCGGTACGGTCCTCACCGGCGTCGCCGCCCATCATCAGGAAGTTGTAGCGCCCGTCCACGGGGTCGATAGCGGGCCCGGCAGAAAAAATGTTGCCGATCGCGTTACGGCCCACATTGAGGAGGTAGGCGGCGTAGCCGAGCGACCCGCTCCCGAGGACCAGGGCCAGTACCAGGGCAAACCCGACGGCGGGCCGTACCGAGGGCTCCAGCAGTACGGGGCGGATCAGCCGCAGGGTGTTGATGAACAGTGCCGCCCAGCCGACGGCCAGCGCTACCAGCAGGATCACGATCGCCAGGGAGGCGAAGGGGTTGGTGATGATGTTGATCAGGAGGGGCCGGTTGAGGAGCAGCAGGAGCAGGGTGAGCGCCAGCACTGCCCAGACGGAGAGCGTTACGGCCAGTGCGGCGCGGCCCAGCCTGCGGTCGCCGGCCACAATCTGGGCACTGCCCGGGACCAGGAGAGTCAGGAGGACAAGCACGAAGGCCCGCTTGGTGCGGACGTGCGGAGAGGCGCTGACCGGGTACCGGACGGGGTCTGTCATTGCGCCGCCGGGAGCGGAGTCATGCAGCTTGCTGCTGGACATACGCGCCGCCCTAGCGGCTGCCCCGCAGGGCGCCGTTGCCTTCGGCGAAGACTTCGCTGACCTTTTGCCGCAGGTTCGCACCCTTGCGGGTTGCGACGGCGTTGAGGTCCGCGGCGAAATCAAGGAGGTCTGCGCGAAGCGATGCGGCAAGCTCGTCCGTGCCGGCTGCCAGTATCCGCACCGCCAGGAGTCCCGCGTTGCGTGCCCCGGCGATTGAAACGGTAGCCACCGGAACGCCGGCCGGCATCTGGACGATGGACAGGAGTGAGTCCATGCCGTCCAGGGTTTTCAGGGGGACAGGCACGCCGATGACCGGAAGCGGCGTAACGCTGGCCAGCATGCCCGGCAGGTGGGCCGCGCCCCCGGCGCCGGCAATGATGACCCTCAGGCCCCGCTCATGGGCCGTCTGCCCGTAGCGGATCATTTCCGTAGGCATGCGGTGGGCTGACACGACGTCGGCTTCGAACGGAATGCCGAACTCCGCCAGCGCGTCCGCGGCGGCTTCCATGACAGGCCAGTCCGAGTCGGAGCCCATGACCAGGCCTACCAGGGGCGCTGTCTCCGAAGCGGTGGCTGGTGTGGCTTGGGCGCTCATGCGTTCTCCTCGAAAGTGCTTGGCGTTTCCTCCGCCGCCACCCGCCCGTCGCGGATGATGTTGGCCACCATGGTGGCACGGCGGCGAACGGACTCGACGTCCGCGGTTGATGAACCCACCAGGTTCACGTGGCCGATCTTGCGGCCGGGCCGGACGGACTTGCCGTAGCAATGCACCTTCGCGGCAGGTTCGCTGGCAAGCGCCAGCGGGAAGGCGGAATACAGGTCCTGGTTCTCGCCGCCCAGGAAGTTCTTCATCACCACAACCGGTGCAAGGACATCGGTGGCGCCAAGGGGAAGGTTCAGTACCGCCCGGAGGTGCTGCTCGAACTGGCTGGTCACCGAGCCGTCCTGCGTCCAGTGGCCGGTGTTATGGGGGCGCATGGCGAGTTCGTTGATCAGGAACCCTGCCCCGGAGCCCGGCGTCTCGAAGAGTTCAACGGCCAGCACGCCCGTCACTCCCAGCTCGCCGGCAATCCGCAGTGCGGCGTCTTCCGCTGCCGCGGCAACCTCCACGGGGATATCCAGCGCGGGCGCTATGACCTCGTCACACACGCCGTCCACCTGGATGGTGTGCACCACGGGCCATGCCCGGGCCTCGCCGTCGGGCGTCCGTGCCACCAACGCAGACAGTTCCCGCGTGAACTCGACTTTGGCCTCGGCGAGGAGGGGGCTCATGGCGTCAAACCATTCCTCTGTGTCCGCAGCCTCTTCCGCCGAGCCCACCATGCGGACACCCTTGCCGTCGTAGCCGCCGCGCGGCATCTTCAGCACAACCGGCCAGCCGGTTTGTTCCCCGAAGCTGACGAGGCCGGCCACATCCTTCACGGCGGCCCAGGCAGGATTGGGAAGTTCCAGACGGTCGATGGCTGCACGCATTACCAGCTTGTCCTGGGCGTTGACGAGCGCGTCGGGTCCGGGCTGGATATTGACGCCGGCATCCTGCAGGGCACGAAGGTGGGCCGTTGGGACGTGCTCATGGTCAAAGGTCATGACGTCCAGGCCTTCTGCGAAGTCCAGGAGGGTCTGCAGGTCCTTGTAGTCACCCACGGGCGAGGACGGCACCGCCGAGACAGCGGAGACATCGTCACCTTCGGCAAGGACGCGTAGTTCAAAGCCAAGTGCGGTTGCGGCCGGGGCCATCATGCGGGCAAGCTGGCCGCCGCCCACCACGCCTATTACTGGAAAAGTCACATTGCCAGCCTACCGAAGACCGCCCGGTATCCCACGTTTCCGGTCCGCGGCGGGCAGGAGTGTTTCGGCCGCCGAAGGCCCCGGCGCAGGTTGGGGAGGCTGCCACGCAGGTTTGGGGGCTAAAATAGGCGTCTGGCCCGATGGCCCACATTTCAGACAGCCATGGAGGGCCATGTTTACCGCACTTGCAGACCGTATCCGGGGGCTCGCGTCCCTTTTTTGGCGTGAAGTAGCCAAATTCGGAGCTGTTGGCGGCGTTGCGTTCGTCATCGACAACGGCCTGACCTACTACCTCATGCACGGCCCCATGACCGACAGCGAGGCCAAGGCAAGGTTTGTCGGCGCCTCGGTGGCCACGGTGTTCTCCTGGATTGCCAACCGGCTCTGGACCTTCCGGCACCGTCGGCAGGCCAACGTGCTCCGGGAATTCCTGATGTTCGTCCTCATCAACGGGATCGGCATCGGCATCTCCACCGGCTTCACGGCGCTCGCCAAGTACGGTATGGGCGTGACGGACAAGAACATGCTGTTCTTCGCTGGAATAGTAGGCATCCTGGTAGCCACTGTTGTCCGCTTCTTCGCCTACCGGTTCCTGGTGTTCAACCAGGAACTGGACCAGGAGCCGGAGTTTTCCCACGACCACGAGCTCATCGAGCTGCACCACCACGCCAAGGAGCACGACCGCCGCACCACGGAGCACGCCGTCGCCGTCGAGCGGGAAACCTCGGCCGAAGGCCAGGGCAAGGCTTAGCCGGCCCGGCAGCTCAGCTGCCGTGGATGCGTTCCGCTGCGAGCAGTTTGTCCGTCAGCTGCACGTCCGGGTGGGTTACCACCACCGAGCCGTCGCGCCGCCAGGCGCCGAGGGCGTTTGACAGGGCAGCCTCGAGGCCGTTCCCGGCAGGGATGTGCAGCCGCACGCCCTCTTCATGGGGTGCCGCGAAGCCGTCGAGCAGGTCCCGGTGAAGGTGGCGCCGGCCGTCGCTGGCCACGATCGCGCAGCCTGAAGGATCAGCTTCGGCGTGGGCCATGAACACGTCGCCGTGGGAGCGGACTTCCGCCGCGTAGTCGATATAGCCAGTGCCCAGCTCACCCGGCCAGCGCATGGCCAGCGCAGGCAGCGCGACGGCGATGACGGCGTCGTACCTTCCCTCGACTGTTCCCGGATCGGCGGTGACCAGGTAATCCGCCGAGCTGCCGTCAAGGACCGTCTGCATCCCGAGCTGCCAGGCGGCAAGTGCCCAGACCATCGACTTCCAGTGCGCCGGCAGTTCCAGGCCGAGCCGCATGCCGGGGGCGGCGTCCAGTTCGTCCTGAAGCAGGTTGCTGGTCTTGGCAACCCAGTTGTCCAGCACCCGGCCGGATAACTCGACGCGCTCGTCGCCGGGGCCGTACCAGGTGAGGCGCGGGGCGGTGGAGTTGCCTGAACGAAGGGTTGCCATGAGGTCGGCTGCCGGGTTGGTCATGGCTACATCCTGCCACCGGCGAAGGTCTTTGGACCACGGTTTGCCGGCCTCCGCCGGCGCAGCGCACAAGGGCCCGTCCCGTAACACGGCGTGAGATATCTCACACCAGATGCTCAGCGTGCTTGCTATTTCTTGGGATTGCGGCTATTTTCCGGCAAACGGCGGTGAATTTGAGGGTTCAGGGCCGTCGGTTCGGGCTGCCGGACTTCTGCACCGCGCGGTCGTAATAAATTACCGGGCGTGGCGTACGCCTTATTCGTGATCCAGAGTGATTATTATCCGGCAGCGGCTTGACTCGCCCAAGTTACACACGTGTAATTAGATAACTAAAGGCAACTGCGTAAATGCCGGCACACAACCGAGTGCCACGTATCCAGGCAGGGGCTGCAACATCAGGAGGGTCGCCATGGGGCAAGCAGAGCGTATCCAGGAAGATGCCGTCGTGGCCGGCCAGGCAACGGCAAAATACCGCGCGCGGGGGGTGCCGAGCGACTGGTACGTTGACCCGGCCGACCCCCATGCCGCCGAGCGGTACAACAGGAACGCCGGGGGCGCCCTTGAGGACCAGGCCACTGCCTTCCTCGCCGCGCACGAGGCCCTGCTGGACGGCGGCGCCGAGCCGGAGGATGAACTCGACCCTCCCATGGAGCTTGCCGCAGGAGGCGCCACCCAGCCCGTATGGATCGGACTGCCTTTCCAGCAGGATTTCGACGACGAGGGCGAGCTGGGCTGGCAAACAGACGCGTTGTGCGCCCAAACTGACCCCGAGGCATTCTTCCCTGAAAAAGGCGGCTCCACCCGCGACGCAAAAAAGGTTTGCGGGGCCTGCAACGTGCGTTCGCAATGCCTGGAGTACGCGTTGGCGAACGACGAACGGTTTGGCATTTGGGGAGGCCTTTCCGAGCGCGAGCGCCGGCGGCTTAGGAAGCGAGCAATCTAATTCACCAGGATGTCCATGTCACTGCCGTTGTGGTCGCCCACAACGGCAGTGCCTATCTGCCCAGAACCCTCGCAGCCCTAGCGGACCAGACCCGGCCCGTGGACTACGCCATTGGCGTCGACACCGGCTCCCGGGATGATTCCAAGGCCCTTCTCCAGCAGGCCCTGGGCACGGCCCACGTCGTCAGCCAGCAGCGGGGTAAAGGCGGCATGGGGGCGGCGGTGCTGGCCGGCCTGGCTGAACTGGCGCCATGGCGCGGAAGCGATGCAGGCGGCAAGGCCGAGTGGATCTGGCTGCTTCATGACGATGCAGCACCCGCACCGCAGGCCCTCGCCGAGCTGCTCAGCGCCGTCGAACGCGCGCCTTCCGTCACCGTAGCCGGCTGCAAGCAGCTGGACTGGGACGCCGGACGCAAGTTGATCGACGTCGGCCTGTCCACCAGCCGGTGGGCCGAACGGCTCACCCTGATCGACGCAGACGAACTGGACCAGGGACAGTACGACGGACGCAGTGACACCTTTGCGGTCAATTCCGCCGGAATGCTGGTTCGCCGCGACATCTGGGAGCAGCTGGGCGGTTTCGATCCCGCCCTGCCCGGCAGCGGCGATGACGTCGACTTCTGCTGGCGCAACCGGCTGGCAGGGCACCGCGTTGTGGTGGTGCCCGCGGCCAGGATGTTCCACGTCGCGCACCGGCCGCACGCGCTGGGCAACGCCGCAGCCGCCCGGAAAGCCCAGGTCCATCTGCGCCTGAAACACTCGCCGCTGTGGATGGTACCCGTCCATGGAACAGGGGCCCTCCTGGGCAGCCTGTTCAAGCTGGTGCTCAGCATTCTGGTAAAAGACCCCGGCCACGGCTTGTCCCAGCTGGTTGCTACCTGCGCCGCCCTCGGCAGGCCGCGCGCCGTGGCCAAGGCCCGACGCAGCGCCCGCCAAACCCGCCGGATCCGCAGGTCGGTGATCCGCAAGCTCCAAACGCCCAGACGCGAGGTCTGGAGCCACCGCCGGTCCCTGATGGAGGCGCTCGGCTCGGACAATTCACCTGCCGATGACCTCGAGCAGGATCCACTGGCGCACCAACCCACGGGGGATGCGTCGGACGACTTCGCGGCCCTTGCCACCTCAAAACGCGGTTGGGTGGGCAACGGCGCCCTGGCCACCGTCATCATCGCATCCGTCGCGTCGATGCTGGCCCTTACGGGACTTTTCCGTGCCGACGCCGTAACCGGTGGCGCCCTCATTCCCGTTTCCGGCGAGCTCGGCGATCTGTGGCACCACGCCTCAAGCTGGTGGATCACGCTCGGCGCAGGATTGCCCGGGCGGGGAGACCCCTTTGGATACGTCCTGTGGATCCTGGGCGTACTCGGCGGGGGCGACGCCAACCCTGCCATCGCCTGGCTGCTGCTGCTCGCAACTCCGCTGTCCGGGCTGACGGCGTGGTTCGCTGCGGGAGGCCTGACAGTCCGGCGCCGCCTGCGGCTGGCCGCAGCGGTCTTTTGGGCTGCCGCCCCTGCCCTCCAGGTGGCGCTTAACCAGGGCCGGGCCGGCGCACTGGTTGCCCACATCATGCTTCCCTTGCTGGTCCTTGCGCTGCTGCGGGCCACCGGCTCTGCAATAGGGCACGGCCGCTTCACACTGCCTGCCCCTGCCGACGGCCGCCTCGGCGACAGGCCGCCGGCCCGGCCCGGCATCAACGGCACGCCGTCCTGGACCGCTGCCGCGGCCGCGGGCCTTACATTGGCCGTTGTTGCCGCGTCGGCACCGTCGCTCCTGGCTCCGGCCGCCGTGGTCATCGTGCTCTGCGGCCTCCTGCTCGGCCGCCGCGGGCGCACGGTCTGGTGGGCCCTGCTGCCCGCCGCGGCCCTTTTCATTCCCTTCGGCATCTCCGTGCTCGACAGGCCGAGGGCGTTGCTGGCGGATCCCGGCCCGCCGCTGGCCTTTGACGCTGCACCTTTGTGGCAGCAGCTGCTGGGACAGCCGCTGCAGTTTGATCCGCAGGGCGGCCTTGAGGGGCTTCCCCACTTCACCGGCGGCCCATTCCCCTGGGCCTTGCTGCTGGCGCTCCTGGGGGCGGTCCCGGTGCTCGCCCTGGCCGTTGCCGGGCTGCTGGTCCCCGGACACCGCGCCAGGACAGTGAGGTGTTTCTGGGTGGCCGGCATCATTGCCTTGGCAGGCGGCTGGCTGGCAGGCCACGTGGCCACCGGACTGAGCGCGGAAACGATGGTGACCCCCTTCACCGGGCCGGCCGTCTCAGCCGCGGCCTTCGCACTCCTGGCCGCAGGCATCCTGGGTGCCGAACAACTCCTGGCCATGACCGACAAAGCTGTGGCCAGCAGCACCACCAAGCACAGGACTGCCCTGCGGTCAGTTGCTGCCGTCAGCATGGTCCTCCTGCTGGCCGGCCCCTTGGCGGGAATGGCGGCCTGGTCCGCCCAGAACCTGCTTCGCCCTGCGACTGCCGCCGCGGGGACGGGCCCGGCGGGCGCCGGTGCCACGGCAACGGGCGTTGCCGACGACGCCGACGCGCTCGGAGCTCCCCGCCTGGTGGAGCCTGCCACCCCGCGGACCCTCCCGGCTACCGCGATCGACCGCGGCACGGGGCCGGAGCAGACCCGCACCCTGCTGATCAGTACACGGGACAACGGCACTTTCGATGCGACCCTGATGCGGGGCGCCGGTACCACCTTGGACAGTTTCTCGGCCATTGCGTCCGCACGGAACATCATCGGTGCGCCGGGGGCAGAGTCAGTACGCGAGGATGATGACGTCGCCGCCGCCGTCCGCCGCGTGGTGGCCACCCTTGTTGCAGGCCAGGGCGTGGACCCGCGGAACGACCTCGAGCAGCTCGGCGTCGGGTTCATTGTGCTGCGCTCAGCGGACACCGCGGCGCAACTGACAGCCAGCAGGATGGATGCTGTACCCGGACTTGTGGCGGTAGGCCAGACCGACGTGGGATGGCTCTGGCGGATCACCCCGCTGAACCAGCCGGTACTGCAGGCTGCCGATGTTGCGCACCGGGTGCGGATCGTGGACGCAAGCGGTGCTTCCATCGGCTTGGTTCCCTCCGCCTACACGGACGTCGACGCCCCCGTGGGTGCCGGCCCGGAAGGGCGCCTTGTGGTCCTGGCAGAACGCGCGGATCCGGGCTGGAGCGCCTGGATCGACGGCCGCAGGCTCACGGCAACCACCTCGGGCTGGGCCCAGGCCTTCACGCTCCCTGCCTCCGGAGGACAGTTGACCATCCGCTATGAGAACCCTTGGGCGCTGTGGACGGCCGTAGCGCAGG
The DNA here is from genome assembly GCF_050573415.1 of Paenarthrobacter sp. NEAU-H11. Taxonomy (NCBI): domain Bacteria; kingdom Bacillati; phylum Actinomycetota; class Actinomycetes; order Micrococcales; family Micrococcaceae; genus Paenarthrobacter; species Paenarthrobacter sp. NEAU-H11. Next base: position 253,655 of record NZ_JBNZGA010000004.1, read on the forward strand.
TCACGGTGATTGGCCTGACGGTCCTGCTCGCCATCCCGATGCCCGCCCGGAGGACACGGACCGGCCTTTCACGGGACGAGGGCTCCCTGCGTAAGGAACACCAGAATGCATGAGCACACTCCGCCCGCTGAAGCGCCGGAAGCCCTGGCCTCCGGCGGGGCGCAAAGCGCAACGGGCGCCGAAAGCACCTCGGACACTGACCATCGTTCGTCCCGGCGGGCTTCAGTACAGGGACGCAAAGCGGCGCTGGCGGGGCTCGCTTCGGCAGCAGTGATCCTCGCCGGAGCAGGGGCAGTGGTAGCGGGTGGATCCCTCCTGCCACAGGCGGATTCCAGCCGTGCGGTGGCCGCCCCGGCAGTAGCTGTTCCCGCCGGGACGAGCCTGGGCGTGTGCCCGGGACCGGCCCGGCTGCTGGAAGGCACCGAGGCAGGAACTGATCCCCAGTTCAGTCCGGTGTCCGCTACGGCCGCCACTTCTGTCACAGCGGCGGTCCTCGGCTCGGCTGGAGTGCTGCCGGCAAGCCGGCTGTCGCAGCTGGACGGGACAACCGCCGTCGAAATTTCCAAGGAGCCCGGCCAGGCTGCTCCTGCCGGTTCGCCCCAGGAACTCCTGGCCGGAGTGGTGGCAGCCCGTCCTGTGGAAAAGGCCAGCGTACTGAGCGCCGACGCCTTGGCAAACCAGAAGGCATCGGCCGCAGCGGTGATGAAGTTCACTGCCACAGACGGGGATCTCCAGGGCACCGCAGCATCCAACTGCCAGCCGCCCTCCAACGACCAGTGGCTTGCAGGGGCGAGCACAACCGTGGGCCGGGCGTCCGTGCTGGTGCTGACAAATGCCTCCACCACGCCGGCGACCGTAAGCCTGGAACTTTTTGGCGCCCAAGGGCAGATCCAGGCGCCTGGCAGCCGCGGCCTGCTTGTCGCTCCGGGCACCTCCCGATCCGTGGTCCTCGCAGGCCTTGCGCCCGGGGAGCCGCAGCTCAGTGTCCACATCCGCAGCGCCGGCGGTCCCGTCGCGGCCGTGATCCAACAGGGCGTACTGCGCGGCCTTACCCCCGGGGGAGTGGACTTCATTGCGCCGGGAGCAGCTCCCGCTGTGCGCCAGGTGATGACGGGCGTGGACATCCAGGACCCCGCCGGGCTGGCCCAGCTGACCGGGAAGCCAGGGTATGGGGATGCCGGCCCGGCACTTCAGCTGACGGTTCCGGGGCCGTCGGACGCAGTGGTGGAGGTCAAGCTCTACGGCCGGGACGGCCAAAAGGCCCTGCCCTCCGGGGGTGTCATTACGGCAAAGGCAGGCGCCGTCACCGAAGTCTCGCTCGCTGGTGTCCCCGCCGGGCAGTACACGGTGGCAGCGTCCTCGGATGTCTCGTTCGTCGCCGCCACGCGGATCACCCGGGGGCTCCAGGAAGACCGGCCGTCGGACGTCGCCTGGGCAGCGTCAGGGGTGAGGCTGGGCAGCCAGCACGTGGTTCCGGTTCCCCAGGGCGGGAGCCGCAGCCTGATCTTCGGCGCCCTGGACGCCAGGGCCACCATCACCTATTCCGCCATCACATCGGACGGCAAAGTCCGGACCCCGTCCACCGCCGATATTGCCGGCGGAACCACGTCTTCCATAGCGGTGCCGGACAAGGTTGAGGACGTCGGCGTCGTGGGCTACGTAGTTTCCGCATCCGGAGATGCCGCGTACGGCGCTGTGCTGGTTCAGCAGGATGGCAGGAACGACGTCTCAACGCTGGCATTCCTGGCGGCCGCCGCCGGCCAGGAAACAGTGCCCGTGACGCTCAGCCACTAGGCCGGCCGCACAGCCGCTGCGGCCGGTTCAGTACCGGCGGCGGTAGACCGGGTCCAGTGTCTCCGGAGCCACTCCGAGCATCTCGGCGGTGTGCTCCACAACGACATCGTGGATCAGGTCCTGGAGCTCTTCCGGGCCGGGGCTCGCCTGTTCCACCACGCGCCGGTACACGGTAATCATGGGTCCTTCCCCGTCCGCAGCGGGAGTATAGGAGCCCATGGGAGCGGGGGAAGTGCTGGCTGCCAGCTGCTCCAGGTCCGGGGGGATCTCGTCCACGCCAAACCGGACCCCGTCCAGCGTCTTGCCCCAGATGTCGTGAAGCCGTTGGGCGGAATCCATCACCATGTCATCAAAGCGGTCCGAGCGGGTCCGGTAGCCGGGATGGGTCGGGAGCACCACTTCCCCGCGGAGCCCGCGCCCGTGGCGGTTGCGCCGGCGCATTGCGAAGCTCTTGCCCGGTGAGCCGGTCCCTGGATCCCTGCGGGCATCCGGATCAGCCAACCGGACCGTGAAACCGGATTTCTGGTTCGATGACTGCATACATTGACTGTAAACCCGGCGGAACATTTACGCGATACATTCTGCCCGGGGCACGGACGCGGCGGCCCCGGGGTAGCAATGCGCCGTTTTGGCCGCGATACGGAGTAGTCTGTGATGTCGTGGGAGCTATCCGTCAGTGTTCAAGATCTGCCTGCCGCCAGTCAGCGGTGGCCACCCTGACGTACGTCTATGCAGACTCCACAGCAGTCCTCGGTCCGCTGGCCACGTACGCCGAGCCGCATTGTTACGATTTGTGCGAGCAGCACGCAGGCTCCCTGACGGTCCCGCGGGGCTGGGAGGTCCTGCGGCTGGCGATGCCGTCGACTCCCCAGCAGCCCGGCCCTGATGACCTGCTCGCCCTTGCGAATGCCGTCCGGGATGCTGCGGCCCTGCCCAACCAGGCGAAGCAGCCGCCGGCGCAGCGCGGCCCCCATTCAGCCCTTGAGGCGCCGGCCGGCGCCGAAGGCACCCGCAGGGGACACTTGCGCGTCCTGCGTGAACCCTCCTGACATCCATGTGGCGGTAGGCTGGAAGCTGCACATCAGTCCGCTACCGGCGCGAGCGCGCCCGCCAGGGAGCACCAATAAATGCCCAAGATCAGTCCCGAACTGCTGTCCGTCCTGCGTTGTCCCGTGACCGGTTCGCCCCTGGTGCAGGAAGGCGAGGAACTGGTTGCCGCCGTCGCTGCGGAATCCGGGGTCAAGCCCCGCTACGCCATCGAGGACGGCATACCGCTGCTCCTGCCCCCGGAGCTGCTCGCTGCAGCCTCCGCGGCAGGATCTGACCAACATGACTCAGCCTCCGGAACGAATTAAGGACCATCCATGACTTTTGATTACAAGGTTGCCGACATCTCCCTGGCGGAAGCCGGCCGCCACCAGATCCGCCTTGCCGAGCACGAAATGCCGGGGCTTATGTCGCTGCGCGAGGAGTTTGGGCCCACCCAGCCGCTCCAGGGCGCCCGGATCGCAGGGTCACTGCACATGACAGTGCAGACAGCGGTGTTGATTGAAACCCTCACGGCCCTGGGCGCGGAGGTCCGCTGGGCCTCCTGCAATATTTTCTCCACCCAGGACGAAGCCGCCGCCGCCGTGGTGGTCGGCAAGGGCACCGTGGAGGACCCCCAGGGTGTGCCGGTGTTCGCCTGGAAAGGCGAAACCCTCGAAGAGTACTGGTGGACCGCCGAGCAGATCCTTACCTGGCCGGGCGCGGAGTCCAATCCCGAACTGGGACCCAACATGATCCTGGACGACGGCGGCGACGCCACCATGCTGGTGCACAAGGGTGTGGAGTTCGAGGCAGCGGGCAACGTGCCGTCCGCTGATCCCACTGATTCGGAAGAGTACGGAATCTTCCTTGAGGTCCTCCGCCGCTCCCTGGCCGCGGATCCGAAGAAGTGGACCCGGACGGCTGCCACCATCAAGGGCGTCAGCGAGGAAACCACCACGGGCGTGCACCGCCTGTACCAGCTCGCTGAACAGGGCAAGCTGCTGTTCCCGGCCATCAACGTCAACGACTCCGTCACCAAGAGCAAGTTCGACAACAAATACGGGATCCGCCACTCGCTCCCGGACGGGATCAACCGCGCCACGGATGTGCTCATGGGCGGCAAGGTCGCCGTCGTCTGCGGCTACGGCGACGTCGGCAAGGGCGCCGCGGAAGCGCTGCGTGGCCAGGGTTCGCGGGTCATCGTTACCGAAATTGATCCCATCTGCGCGTTGCAGGCCGCGATGGACGGCTACCAGGTGGCCAAGCTGGAGTCTGTCCTCGCGCAGGGTGACATCTTCATCACCACCACGGGCAACAAGGACGTCATCATGGCGGAGCACATGGCCGGCATGAAGAACAAAGCGATCGTGGGCAACATCGGCCACTTCGACAACGAGATCGACATGGCGGGGCTCGCGAGGGTCCCCGGCATCAAGAAGGTCGAAATCAAGCCGCAGGTCCACGAATGGGTTTTCGAGGAGGACCCTGCCACAGGCGAGGCCAGCCGGTCCATCATCGTCCTTTCCGAAGGCCGGCTGCTGAACCTGGGCAACGCCACCGGGCACCCGTCCTTCGTCATGAGCAACTCGTTTGCCAACCAGACCATTGCGCAGATTGAGCTGTGGACCAAGAAGGACCAGCCCGAAGGCGAACGCGAATACGAAAACCAGGTCTACGTGCTGCCCAAGGTCCTGGACGAAAAGGTGGCCCGCCTGCACCTGGATGCCCTGGGCGTTGAGCTGACCGAGCTGAGCAAAGACCAGGCCGAGTACCTGGACATTGACGTCGCCGGCCCATACAAGCCCGAGCATTATCGTTACTAAGAAGTAAAGCGCCCGGGCGCCCACTGCGCCCGGGCCGTTACTTTCTGCGCCTAGGATCAAACATATGGAGCCCGAAGTCCAGTCCCGCCGTCCGGGACGCCTGAAGAAAATCCTCCTCGTGGTGGCCGTGTGTGTCCTCGCCGCCATCGGTGGCGTTTTCGCTGCGGTTGCGCCGGGCATCGCCCGGGGTGCCATCGAATCCGAGGCGGGATCCGCCATCAGGACTTCCCCCGGCATTGCCTCGCCGGTTATTGCTCCCGTCAAGTCCGACGCCGTCCCGGCCGGCGGCGCCAAGCAGGTAAATCCGGCGGCCCCGGTGTCGCTGAAGGTAACCAACGGCACCATCGAGCGGGTCACCCTGACCAGTACCTCAGGTGAAATCGTCGAGGGCCGCATTGACGCCGCGGGCACCGGCTGGTCTGCGGCCGGACCGCTCAAGTTCAACACCGACTACAGCTACACGTATGTCGTCAAGGACCAGGCGGGCCGCGAAACAAGCACCACGCAGTCCTTCAGCACGGTATCCAGCACGCACGAGGCGGACGCTGCCATCTACCCGCTTGATGGCATGAAAGTCGGCGTCGGGCAGCCGTTGCAGGTCATTTTCAGCGAGCCGGTGGTCAACCGCGAAGCCGTGGAAAAGGCCATCACCATCACCAGCAGCGCCGGCCAGGTGGGAGCGTTCCACTGGTACAGCGACACCATGGTCCGGTACCGGCCAGAGACCTTCTGGGCCGCCAACTCCACCATCAGCATGGATATGAAGCTCTTCGGCGTGGACCTGGGCAACGGCCAGATTGCCAATTTCAACAAGAAGGTGAACGTCTCGATCGGCGACAAGAAGGTGGCAGTTGCCGACGCCGCCGCGCACACCTTCACGCTGAGCGTCAATGACCAGGTGGTGAAGACCCTGCCGGTGAGCATGGGGGACAAGCGCTTCCCGTCGGCCCGTGGCTATGGCGTGCTGATGGAAAAGAAGCGGTTCGACCACTTCCGGGCCTCGAGCATCGGCCTGAAACCCGACGATCCGGCCTACTACGGTGACGTCGACGTGGAATACACCATCCGCCTCACCCTCAGCGGCGCCTACATCCACCAGGCCCTTGAGTCGGCCTTTCCGTTCATTGGCAACACGAACGTCTCGCATGGCTGCATCGGGTTCGCTCCCGACGGCGCTGCCTGGGTCTTCGACAACATGGGCACCGGGGATGTGGTGCAGATCGTGAACACCGAGGGCGACTACGCCGCCCACGACGACGGGTTCGGCGACTGGAACATTCCGTGGAGTGAGTACGACAACTGACGGTCAGCTGCCGAAAGGCAGCCGCTGCAGCCGCTCGCCCGTCTCGGTGTTGCGGCGGCGCGATTGGGCCAGCCGGGTCAGCTCCCGGTTGCGGCGTTCAGCCACGACGGCGGCAAGGTAGTCGTCCGGCCCGGTACCGGCGGGAGGGGGCGGAGCCACGTGGGCGGACAGTTCGGTGGCGATGGACGCGGCCATTTCAGAGCGGGACAGGGGGGCCATCCGCCCTGCCTGGCGGAGGAACTGCGTAGCCCTGCGGGCCGTAGCATCAGGGATCCGTCCGATATCGGCGGCGGCTGCCCACGCTTTCAGCCGGTGCGGAACGAAGACCGGCACCGGCTGCTCCACGGGGACGCGCGTACGGACTGCATAGGTTCCGGCCATGAGGTCACCCAGCCGGCGTGACTTGTCATTGAAGAGCGCAACGGTCAGCGCAATCCCGCCAAAAGTCAGGTAGATCTCCAGGAATCCGGTCAGGCCGCGGATGACTGCATGCCGGAAACGGATGGCGCCGCCGTCCTCCCGAACCACCCGGAGGCCGGTGGCCAGCTTCCCCAGGGACAGGCCGCGGCTGAGCGTTTCAACACCTACCGGAACAATCACCAGGCAAAAGACCACGGCCACCAGGATCAGGGCGCGCGTGGCCGCCTCGTCGAGGTCCTCACCGGCAGCGGACAGGCCAATCAGGATCGCCACCAGCAGGATGACGCTGAAGGCAACATCAAGGAGCAGGCCAAGGGCGCGGGCCGCAAAGGACGCCGGCCGCAGTTCCAGCACCACGGCCTCGCCGGTGACAATCGAACTCACAGGTTTTCCCGTTCTCGAGGCTTACGGTGTGGTCGCTCACAGTCTAGTGCCGGAGCGCTAGGCTGGTCCCGTGGATATGGACGCCTTTTCCGCTGTCAACGCGGACAAGTGGGCACGGCTGCACGAGCTTGCCTCCAAGGGCAGGCTCAGCGGCCGCGAGGCCGATGAACTGCTGGCGCTGTACCAGTCCACGTCCGCGCACTTGTCCCTGATCCGCTCGGTTGCCCCCGAAAGCGGGCTCTCCGCCTCGCTGTCCGCCACCCTCGCCCAGGCGAGGACACGGTTCACCGGCGCGCGGTCCAATCCCATGGCGGACCTGGCACGGTTCTTCGTGGTCGCACTTCCGGCTGCGTTCTATCGGCTGACCTGGCTCACGCTTGCCTGCGGCACGGCCTTCGCCCTTATCGGTGCGGCGTACGCACTCTGGATTGGCACGTCACCGGAAGCGCTGCGGGCAGTGGCGTCCGAGGCCGCGGCCCGGCAGTACGTCGAGGAAGACTTCATCAACTACTATTCCGAGAACCCGGCTGCGTCCTTTGCAGGCGCCGTGTGGACCAACAACGCCTGGATCAGCGCACAGGCTGTCGCCCTGGGGATCACCGGCTTCTGGGTTCCGATGATCCTGTTCAGCAACGCCCAGGGCGTGGGGGTCGCCGCCGGTATCTTTGCCGCTGCCGGCAAAACCGACGTCTTCTTCAGCTACATCCTGCCGCACGGCCTCATGGAACTCACTGCAGTCTTCATCGCCTGTGCCGCCGGCCTGCGGATCTTCTGGGCGATGGTTTCACCGGGACCGAGAACCAGGGGAAGGGCGGTGGCCGAGGAAGGCAGGTCCCTGATCACCGTGGCCCTTGGCCTGGTCCTGGTGTTGTTTGTCTCCGGGCTGGTGGAAGGATTTGTCACTCCCAGTGCACTGCCGGTGTGGGCCAAAATTGCCATCGGCGCCGCAGTTTTGGCTGCGTACTGGTTCTACGTGCTGAAGTGGGGCAGGCCGGCTTACCTGGCCGGAGAACGCGGGGATCTCCGGCGTGAGGACGCGGGCTACCCGGAAATCGCTGCCTGAATCGTTGTAATCCGACCGGGGTGGTTCCTCGCCCAGCCGAAGGCGCGGACGGTAGGCTCGTCAACAGATAAAGCGCGCCTGCTGACCCCGGCCCGGCGCGGACATTCGACGGAAGTGACCTGCTGTGAAAGACGAAACACCGGCCCGCGCCAAAAGCCCGGAGCCGCAGCCGGAACCCCTCCTGGATACCTCCCGGGACTCCGACGAGCCCGCCTTTTCCTGGCTGACCCCCGGGCGCGGTTCCAGTGCGGCCAGCGGCTCCAGCGCAGCGTCCGGGTCCTCGGCCGCCCCAGCTTCCGGCGCCCCGGCCCCATCCACCGCTGACGGTTCCGCCACTCCCACCGCCACCGCAGATGGTTCCCCCGCTTCCAGCGGCACGGCCGGGACGAAAGGCGCCGGCTCCGCAGGCGCTGAAGCCACATCGAGGGTTCCGGAAGGGACCGGCCGGCCTGAGACCAGGGCGGACCGGAAAGCAGCCGAAGCCGCCGCAGACCCCGACGGCGACGGCAGTTCTCCGGTCTTCCGGGAGCCCCTTGCCACGTCCGCGCTGCAGGTCCGCCCGCCGGAGGAAGAGGTGGAGCGCCGCAATGCCCAACGTGAGAGTGCCGCGAACGCCAAGCCGGTGGCGCCGCGCGTCATGCAGGTGTTGCTTGCTGTCTTCTTCCCGGTGACTTTGCTGATCCTGGCTGTCCGGGCGGTGACCAGTCCGCTGTTCCTGTGGGTGGAATACAACCGCCCCGGATTCCCCGGCGACGGGTACGGGTTCAGCACGGACGACCGGATGACCTACGGCTCCTACGCAGTGGATTACCTCAGCAACTGGTCCGGCCCGCGCTACCTGGGCGACCTGGTGCACCGCGGCGGCGACAAGTTGTTCAAGGACGGCGAAGTCAGCCACATGGCGGACGTAAAACTGGTGATCCTCTCAACCTTCGGCGCGGGTGTCCTGCTGCTCCTGTTGGGCCTCATCGCCGTCCTCTACCTCCGCAAACGAAGCACCGGGGGCGTCCGACGGGGGCTGTTCGCCGGCTCCATCGTCACCTTAGTCCTCATCCTGGGCCTGGGGACGCTGGCGTTCCTGGGCTGGCAGCAGTTCTTTACCGAGTTCCACCGGATCTTCTTCGCCGACGGCACCTGGACCTTCAGCATGGATGACACCCTGATCCGGCTGTTCCCAGGCCAGTTCTGGATTGATGCCGGGATGGTGATCGCCGCCCTGGTTCTCCTGACAGCGCTCCTGACGCTCATCCTCACCTGGCCCACCCGCCGGCGGCGCGGACTGGTGAAGGACGAACCGATTCCCGCCGCAGGCCAGGAGTAACCGGGACAGGATCGCCGTCCGGGCAGCCGGCTCCATGCAGCCCGGGCAGACGGGGTCAGGCGTACAGCTTGGCGATCTCGTCGCCGTAGTCACGCACGACGGCGGCCCGCTTCAGTTTGAGGGACGGGGTCAGGTATCCCGACTCCACTGTGAACTGGGCATCGAGGAGCGAGAAGCTCCGGACGGACTCGGCTTTGGACACCAGCAGGTTCGCCTGGTCCACCGCATCCTGGACTGCCGCGAGGACGTCCGGGTCCTTGATCGCGTCGCTGGCCGAGAGGGCGGGCAGGCCCTGCTCCGAACGCCAGTTGTCCACGCCCTCGGGGTCGAGGGTGACCAGCGCCGAGACGAAGGGTTTCCCATCGCCCACCACAACCGCATGCGCCACCAGCGGATGGGAACGGATCTTTTCCTCGAGAGGGCCCGGTGCCACATTCTTGCCGCCCGCAGTGACCAGCAGGTCCTTCTTACGGCCCGTCACGGTGAGGAACCCCTGCGGATCCAGTTCCCCGAGGTCGCCGGTCCGGAAAAAACCGTCCACAAAAGCCTCGGCATTCGCGGCCTGGTTGGCGTGGTAGCCCTTGAAGACGCCAATTCCCTTCACCAGGATTTCACCGTCTTCCGCCACCCGGATGGTGGTGCCGGGGATGGGTATCCCCACTGAGCCCACCCGGGTACGCGACGGGGTGTTGGCGGTGCACGGCGCCGTGGTTTCGGTTAACCCGTAGCCTTCCAGTACCGGGATGCCGGCGCCCCGGAAGAAGTGGGCGTCCTCCAGGGCCAGCGGACTGGCCCCGGATACGGTGTACCCGACCTGTCCGCCCAGGGCCTGCCGAAGGCGGGGATACAGCAGCCGGTCAAAGATTCCATGGCGCACCCGGCACAGCAGCCCGGGGCCGCTGCCCTTCCCGCGGTTCCGCTTATCCTCTTCCTGCGAGAACTCAATGGCCGTGGCCGATGCAGCCCGGAAGAGCCAGGCCTTGCCCGAGAGGGCAGCCTTGTGGGCGGCGGTGGCCCTGACTTTTTCGAAGATCCGCGGCACCACCAGCAGGAAAGTGGGCCGGAACGTGCCCAGGTCCTCAAGGAGCCTGGCGGCTCCCGGGGTATGGCCCAGAGTGGCCCCGGCGGCGAGGCACACCACTTGGACGGCACGGGCAAGGACGTGGGCCAGGGGCAGGAACATCAGGGTGCGGGCCTGGTCCTGCAGCAGCAGCTCCGGAAGGAACGCCACGATGTTCTTCGCCACCAGGGCGAAGTTTCCGTGCGTGATCTCGCAGCCCTTGGGATTTCCCGTGGTGCCCGACGTGTATACCAGGGAGGCGACGTCCTCCAGGCCGGCCCGGCTGCGGTGCCGCTCAAGCTCCGCGTCGGTAACCCCCGCGCCGGCAGCGGCGAGGCTGGCAAGGTCCGGTGCTTCGCCGTCGTAATCCATCCGCACTACGTTGACCAGCCGGTCCCGGAGCAGGAAGGAGCCCTCGAGCACAGTGGTGACCAGGTCCACCGTGGCCCGGTCGCCGGCAAAGACGCGGCGCACGCCGGCGTCCTGGATGATCCACTCCACCTGGCGTGCGGAGGACGTCTCGTAGATGGGGACCGTCACACCGCCGGCAAACCAGATCGCGAAATCGACCAGGGTCCATTCGTAGGAGGTGGGGGACATCACGGCCACGGCGTCGCCCGGCTCAAGGCCGCCGGCGATGAGGCCCTTGGCCAACGCGCTGACATCCTGCAGGAACTTGTGGGCTGTGACGTCAACCCAGCCGTTGGGACCCTTCCTGCGGTACAGGGCGTGCGCAGGGTTGGCCGCATGCTGCTCCAGCAGCAGGTCAGTCACATTGCTGGCGGCGTCAAGCTCAACCAGCAGTTCGGTGCTCGCTTCTCTCACATCAGGTCTCCGTTTCCGCTGCCACGCCGCGGCAGCGGCTCCGTTGGGGGTCTGATGCCATCCTGCCCTAGATCCAGGACGGCATCCACATCCGGACTTTCCAGTCCTCGTAGGGAATGGTTTCGGCGGCCCAGACGGGATAGAAGAAAGCCGACAGGAGGACGGCGGCCGCCACAAAAAGGGCAACCAGGTAGAGCCCCGAGCGGCGGCGCCAGGGCGGGTCGGCGGCCTTGCCCAGGACGAGCCCCAGGCAGTATGTCAGGGCCAGGATGAGGAACGGTTCAAAGGAGACCGCGTAGAAGTAGAACATGGTCCGTTCGGGGTACAGGAACCATGGCAGGTATCCTGCGGCCACGCCGGCCAGCACCGCTCCGGCGCGCCAGTCCCGGCGCCCGGCCCACCAGAACAGGAGGACCACCAGGGCTATCGCCGCACCCCACCAGATCAGCGGGTTTCCCACGGACAGGATCGCGGAGGTGCATTTTTCCACTGCACAGCCGGGTGTGCCCTGTTGGGGCGATTCGTAAAAGAACGACGTCGGCCTGCCGAGTACCAGCCAGCTCCAGGCAGATGCCTCGTACGGGTGCTCCGAGCCCAGGCCCTGGTGGAACGTGTAGGCCTCCTGGTGGTAATGGGCCAGCGAGCGGACAGAGTCTGGCAGCCAGCCCCACTCGGCGGAGGGGTTGCCCTCGGCCCACCGGCGGAAGTACGCATGTTCGGACCGGAACCAGCCTGTCCACGTGGCCGCGTAGACGACACCGGCCACCGGAACGGTACTGAGGAAAGCCGGGATGCCGTCCTTGATGACGCCTCCGCTGATCCAGCCGCGGATGCCTGCCACGCGCCGGGCGCTCAGGTCCCACAGGACGGTGAGCAGTCCAAACCCGGCCAGGAAAAACAGGCCGGACCATTTGGTCCCGATTGCGAGCCCCAGGCAGATTCCTGCCGTTACCCGCCACCAGCGGACGCCCAGCCAGGGTCCGGAGAGCAGGTGGGCCGCCGTGGGGATGCCGCCGTTTCCTGCGGCAGCACGGGCCAGCCGAACCGCGAGCCGGCGCCGGCCGTCATCCCGGTCAAGCAGCAGGGCGCCAAACGCGGCGAGAACCCAGAACATAAGGAAGATATCCAGCAGCGAGGTCCGGGACATCACCAGGTGGTGGCCGTCCACGGCCAGGAGGAGTCCCGCGGCTCCGGCCAGCGGAAGGGACCGGAACAGCTTCAGGGCGATCAGCGACAGCAGCAGGATGGACAGGGTGCCGGTCAGTGCGGCGGAGAAGCGCCACCCAAACGGGTTGTCAGGGCCGAAAAGCCACATGCCCGCCGCAATCATCCACTTGCCCACGGGCGGATGGACCACGTACTCGGGGGACTCCAGCAGCACTCCGGGGTTTCCGGAGTTGAACGCGTCATTGGCCTTGTCCGGCCAGCTGCGTTCGTAGCCGCTGATCAGGTAGGAGTACGCGTCCTTCACGTAATACGTTTCGTCAAAGACCAGCTTGGGCGGGGCCTCGAGCCGGACAAGCCGCAGGATCCCGCCGACGAGGGCAGCCAGGACGGGAACCAGCAGGAGCCAGAGCCGCAGCGACGGCGGGTAGTCGCGCCATGTTTGGACGCTGCCGAGGAGCCTGGCTGTGAGGGATTCCACCGTGAACGCCTCGGCGGGGCGGCTGACCCACGGCCGTTTCGCGGTACTCCCCGGACCGCCCGGGGTCCCCCCTGTTTCGCTGCCTGCTGCTGCGGGGGCGGCGTGTCCGGTTCCGCCCGGCCGCGTCGAGGTCTGCGTCACGAGCCCCATGCTACCGTTTGCGGCCGGCAGTCCTCCGCGGCAGTAGGCTGGTGGCGTGGACCCTAACCCCAGCACCCCTCCAGATTCCGGCCCGGCAACTCCAGGGCGCATCGTGCTTGCCGCCACTCCAATCGGCAACACCGGGGACGCTTCCGCAAGGCTGGTGGAGCTGCTGGGAACCGCTGACATCGTGGCCGCCGAGGACACGCGCCGGCTGCACCGCCTGGTCCAGAGCCTCGGCGTGACCGTGGCCGGACGGATCATCAGCTACCACGAACACAATGAGGCCGCGAAGACCGCCGAGTTGCTGGACCAGGTGCGGGCGGGGAACACCCTGGTCATGGTCACCGACGCCGGCATGCCCTCGGTGTCGGACCCCGGGTTCCGGCTGGTGCAAGGTGCCGTGGCGGCGGGCCTGACGGTCACCGCCGTGCCCGGGCCATCGGCAGTGCTCACCGCCCTGGCGTTGTCCGGCCTGCCCACGGACCGGTTCTGCTTTGAAGGCTTCCTTCCACGGAAGGCAGGGGAGAGGGCCTCGCGGCTCGCGGACCTGGCAGGCGAGCAGCGGACCATGGTGTTCTTCGAAGCGCCGCACCGGTTGGAGGCCATGCTCCGGGCACTGCGCGAACGGTTCGGGCCGGACCGTCCCGGTGCGGTGTGCCGCGAACTGACCAAAACGTATGAAGAAGTAATCCGTGGCACCCTCGGTGAACTTCTGGCATGGGCGGAAAGCACGGAGATCAGGGGAGAGATCGCCGTTGTCCTGGGCGGCGCGCCGGACCAGGCGGCAGGGACGCCGGAGGACCACGTGGCGGCAGTTAACGAACTCGTGGCCCAGGGCATCCGGCTCAAGGAAGCCGTTGCAGCCGTCGCGGAGGACGTCCGGGTGAGCAAAAGGGAGCTCTATTCAGCCGTTTTGGCGGCCCGCTGAGAATCCCTGGCCGTACCCGCACCGGCTGTGCAGCTGCACAGCACCAGCGCGGACCGGCAGTGCGCAACGGCGTAGACCAGCGTGAAGCCGCCGCAGTAGTCTGGCAGTAATCCAGCCTGTATGGGCCCGGTCACTCCGGCCGCTGCCGACGGGCTGCACCAACCCTACTGACGAGGGAGTCATCGTGACTGTCACTGCACAGCCGGCCGTTTCCGCAGACCGCGAAAGCGCCCTTCTGGCCACTATCCCCACTGGCCTGCTCATCAACGGCGAATGGCGCGATGCCATCTCCGGGAAGACCTTCGACGTCGAAGATCCCGCCACCGGGAAGGTGCTGCTGAGCCTTGCCGACGCCGGGCCCGAGGACGGTGCCGCAGCCCTGGACGCGGCCGCCGCCGCGCAGGAGTCCTGGGCGAAGGTTCCTCCCCGCGAGCGGGGCGAAATCCTCCGCCGTGCCTTTGAACTGGTGACCGAGCGCGCCGAGGACTTCGCGTTGCTGATGACAATGGAAATGGGCAAGCCGCTGGCCGAAGCCCGCGGCGAGGTCACCTACGGCGCAGAGTTCCTGCGCTGGTTCTCGGAGGAAGCCGTCCGGGCCTTCGGCCGCTACTCCGTGTCTCCGGACGGCAAGTCGCGCCTGCTCGTGACCAAGAAGCCGGTGGGCCCCTGTTTGCTCATCACGCCCTGGAACTTCCCGCTGGCCATGGCCACCCGCAAGATCGCCCCCGCTGTCGCCGCCGGCTGCACCATGGTCCTGAAGTCGGCGAACCTTACCCCGCTGACCTCCCAGCTCTTTGCCGCCGTCATGATGGAAGCCGGCCTGCCGGCGGGCGTGCTGAATGTCATCCCCACCTCGACGGCAGGTGCCACCACCGGCCCGCTGATCAAGGACTCCCGGCTGCGGAAGCTCTCGTTTACCGGCTCCACGGAAGTGGGCCGCCGCCTGCTCGCCGATGCGTCCGGAACAGTCCTGCGCACCTCCATGGAGCTGGGCGGCAACGCCCCGTTCGTGGTGTTCGAGGACGCTGACCTGGATGCCGCCGTCGCAGGGGCGATGCTCGCCAAGCTCCGCAACATGGGGGAGGCCTGCACGGCAGCGAACCGCTTCATCGTGCACGAGTCCATCGCTGCCGAGTTCGCGGAGAAGTTCGCCGCGAAAATGAAGGACATGACCACCGCACGCGGCACCGAGCCTGAGTCCAAAGTGGGCCCGCTTATTGATGCCAAGAGCCGGGACAAGGTCCATGAACTGGTCTCCGACGCTGTTGCCTCCGGCGCGAAAGCCATCGTGGGCGGCGGACCGGTGGAGGGTCCGGGCTACTTCTACCAGCCCACGATCCTGTCCGGGGTCACGGAGGGCACCCGGATCCTGTCCGAGGAAATCTTCGGCCCCGTGGCCCCGATCATCACCTTCAGCAGCGAGGACGACGCCGTCCGCCTGGCCAACAACACCGAATACGGGCTGGTGGCCTACGTCTTCACCAAGGACCTGAACCGCGGCATCCGGATGGGCGAGCGCCTCGAGACCGGCATGCTTGGCCTGAACGCCGGCGTCATTTCAAACGCGGCTGCCCCGTTCGGCGGAGTCAAGCAGTCCGGCCTGGGACGTGAGGGCGGCCTCGAAGGCATCGAGGAGTACCTCTACACGCAGTACATCGGCATCGCCGATCCCTACGCCGGATAAGTCGACGGGCTGGTAGCGGTCAGCCCCCGCTTCGCCGGTGGACGCCGTCGCGCGGTCCGGGCCTGGAAGGAACAGGCCAGGAGCGTGCGGCGGCTTTTGCCGTCCTGGCCAGGACTCGGCCAATGGCGCGGCCAGTGGAGCGGAACGGGGCGGCGAGGAAGCGCCCCATGCCGCCCATGACCGACGGCGGCACCCAGGCGGCCTGCAGCCGCCGCCTGAGCGGAGCATTGGCGCGCAGTGTTTCTTCCACGGCCCCGACTTCGGCTGCCATGGCCGTTGCCCTGTCCCGGGCGGACCGGGACTTTGCGTCATCGGTATCCTGTTCCGGTATGGTGCGGGGCGGGCGGCCGTAGCTGTGGCGTTCGAACTCTTCCGTGAGGGCAGCGGCTGCCTGGTGCGCGGGCCGGTCCACGCCTTCCGGGTCCCCCAGCAGGGTGCCACGGAGCCGCGCCGAATAGGCCCGGGGTGTCTCGCTGGCGCCTGGGGGCAGTCCGTAGTCGGTGCCGAGATCCAGCAGTTCGCGCCATCCCATGGGCACGGCCTTGCCGGGGTCCTGCGGCCGGAGCCGCCGTGCCCGGATTCCCGCCCGAACCATCCTGGGGGCGGCCGCAAGGAGCGCCACCGCCAGGACGCCGCCGGCGCCCAGGAGCCACGGCAGGAGCTGGACGCCGGCGTCAGCGCCTCCGCCGCCACCGCCGGGGGCGGGCAGGGGAGTGGTGCTGGGTGCAGGAACGGGAGCGGGCGTGGCGCCGGGAACCAGGTCCTGGTTGTTGTCCAGTGCGTCGGGGGAGGCAGATACCGATGATTCCGTGGCGTATTCGGGGACCACACCGCGGGACGGAGTGGGCTCGAAGGGCACCCAGCCGAGGCCCTGGAAGTAAAGTTCCGGCCACGCGTGGGCATCACGCGCATCCACCTCATATTCGGGCAGCGCTCCCTGACCGGCCACGGAAACGGTGGCACCCGTGAGCCTGCCGGGGGCGTAGCCTACGGCGATCCGGCTGGGGATACCTTCCAGCCTCGCCATGACGGCCATGGCGGACGCGTAATGGATGCAGTATCCGCTCTTCTGCTCGAGGAAGTCAGCCAGCACCGAGAGCCCGTTGCCGTCGTAGCCGCCCTGCACCGGAGACTGCAGTGAGTAGGTGAACGCGGCCGAACGCAGGTACTTCTGGATCGCCATCGCCTTCTGGTACGGCGTGCCTGTCCCGGCGACGGTATCGGCGGTGGCGCGCACAATGTCGGGAACGTTGCCGGGGATCCGGGTGAAGTCCTCGGGGATGCCCTGGACTGCTGCGGAGGATTGATCCAGGAGCGCTGCCGTCAGTTTGGGCACGGAGGACGTCACCAGGTACTCCTGCCTTCGTGATGTTGTGGTGCCGGATCCCTTGATGCTCAAGGTCGCCGGGTCCCAGGTCCACCGGCCGCTGAGCCCGCGGACCGTTTCGGGGGCATACGGTGCGGGAAGGTAGGGGCTGTTGAAACTGCCGGCGTCGATGGCCGTGACCAGCCGGAGCTGTTCGTCGGCAAGCACCGTATAGCCAGGGTCGATCCTGCCGCCCATCGGCAGGCGGGAAGCGTCACGGTCGTCGGGGCCCCAGGATTCGCCGTCGAAATTGTCCACGGTGACCGAGCGCAGGTACAGCGGGGCGGCGGCATTGGTGGCGTAGGTGATCCGCCCGCTTCCGTCGGGAGTGCGCAGGCTGTTGCCCAGGGTGATCATGGGGTTCAGTCCTGTTGACGTGCCCCACGGATTGAGGCGGGATCCTTGCGGGAAGGTGCCCTGGTCGAAGCCGGGAATGGCCAGGGGCGCCACCAGGGTTGCGGCGAGTGCAACGGACCCCGTGAGAACGGCACGCCGCAGGTGGCCCGGACTCCGGGCGGCATCGGTCTGAAGCCGGGCATCGGGGGCGTAATACTGGCTGCAGGCAAGGATCATCAGGTATCCGGCAACTGTTGCGGCGAATCCCCAGAAGCCTACGCTCTGCGGCTTGATCATCGCGGGCACCACCAGGATGGCCAGCAGCCCCACCCCGGTAGCGGCCGGCATGCCGAGCGGCAGCGCAAGTGCATCCACCAGGATCACCGCCAGGCCCAGGACAGCGCAGGCAACCATGACGATGCCTACATTGGGCGCCACGGGCGCGGTCTCGGAGAGAACAGTCTCGCTGGCGCGCCGGACCAGGCGGTCCAGTTCGGCAAAGCTGCCTCCGGTGGGGACAAGCCCGGCAAAGCTTGAGCTGCGGAAAAAAGTCAGCGTCAGGATGGCACCCAGGGAAAGGAACCCGCCGGCCGTCACGAGCAGAGGCTGCGCGCGCAGGGACCGGAGGGCGGCCAGGGTGAAACTGACCACCAGGATGGTGGTCAGCACCGGCCAGTACCAGCCCCAGCCCCGGAGCACGCCGTTCAGCGAAAGGGCGGCACCGCACACGGCCACGGCGATCGCTCCGGCCATGGCCCAGGGGTAGGCGCCCACCGGGGGCCGGGCGGCGGGGTTTCCACCAGGCGTCCCGGACGGCAGGTCTGTTCCGTGCCTGCGGGCTGGTGCCATGGTCACCGGGACACCCCCGTTCCGCGGCGGACGTCGGCGGTCGGGGCGGGTATGGCAAGGTCCTGGTCGAACTGGCTCCAGGCCGCCGCTACGGGAACCGAGGGGGCAACGGCCACTGCCCGCCAGCCTCCCTGGCGGAGCACCTCCAGGACATCCGCGTACTCTGCGGGCCTTTCGGCAGCGATGATGGCAAAGGCATTGGTGGCGTAGCCTGCCGCCGGGGCAAGCGCAAGGGCCTCCATGCGGCTAATGGTTCCGAGCACCGCGATCACCGGACCCCGCATGCGGTGTGCGGACAGCTTGTCCATGAGGAGGTCGTCGAAAGCCTCCGGCCCCGGGTCATGGGACGTGCGGTCACGAGTGGCCGCCCGGGCCGCCCACTCGTGAAGGACATTGTCGCGGCGGGCGTGGTGGGATCCGGTCAGCTGGATGGCCGCAAGGCTTTCTCCGATGGACTGGAGCCCGGCACCGCCGCTGTACTCCTCAACATCAGGTTCGGGAGCGGACGGCGAGTGCAGGAAGGCAGGCCCGCCGCCGGTGTCCAGCAGGCGCAGGGCGTAGTTTCGCTCCGCCAGGTGCGCGCTGATCGACATGACCGCCACAACGCTCCACTCGAAGGCCGCGCTGCTGGCCATGGAGGGCCCGTCCTGGCCAGCCTGCCCGGCCGGACCTGCGGAGCCCCCGGAAAACGCGCTGTACCGGTGGTCCATGACGATTGTTGCCTCGGGGGTGGTGACCGACTCCTCCTGACGCACCATGAGGTCGCCGTGGCGTGCAGTGGCGGCCCAATGCACCCGCCGCATGGGATCCCCGTGCCGGTACTCGCGGGTCATGACGTCGTCGTCGCTGGGATTGGCCCGGATCCTTGTGGCCGTGATGCCGTCGTTGCCCCGGGCGCCGGCCAGCCCGGTCAGGGGAAGCACGACGGCGGCAGGCGTCACGGTGAGGATGTCGCCGTCGTCAATCGCCTGGCGGTGCAGCGAAAGGCCGAACGGGTCCGTGAACTCAGCCGTCACCGGGCCAATGAGGAACTGCCCGCGCCGGGCTGAGCGCAGGTGGTACTCGTACCGGCTGGTGCCCACTGTGGCGGAACGGGAAGGGAAACGGAACGCCGGCGACTCGCCCAGGCGGGCAGGCAACCGCTCCTCCATGGTGGCCCGGCCGCTGCCGGTTCCCGTCCTGGCCACCGCGAGCCGGACGGTCGTGGGCGCGGAGGTTTCCACGGGGGAGGGGTTGAACTCCCGGTACACCTGGAACCTGGGTTTCACCAGCCGGATCCCGGCAAGGGAAACCAAAGGAAGGACTATGAGCAGCACGCTCAACGTCAACAAGTCCCTGCGGCCCATGATGTACGCTGCTCCGAGGGCGATGCCGCCGGCGGTGATCATGCCCCAGCCGCGGGTGGTGAAGAGGTGCCGGGGCACTTTGTCCAGCAGTGCCATGGGTAGCCGCCTAGCGGTTCCTGCCCAGGCCGGTGACCGGGGCAGCCGTCCTGCCGGCAGGGGCAGGGGCCCTTGTGCCGGCTCCAGCGGTCCCGGACGTGACGGGCAAGCGCGACAGGATGCCCCGCAGGACACTGTGGGGGGTCTCCCCGGCACCAGCGGCCTTCCGGTCCAGGATGATCCTGTGTGCCAGCACGGATTCGGCGAGGTGGACGACGTCGTCCGGCAGCACGAAGTCGCGCCCGTCCAGGGCCGCGGTGGCTTTCGCCGCGCGCAGCAGCTGCAGCATGGACCGGGGGCTGGCACCCAGCCGGAGCAGCGGGCTTTCCCTGGTGGCCCTGCCCACGGACACTGTGTACTCCTTGACAGCCTGGGACACGTAAACCTGCTGGACGGTGGTGATCATGGCCGCCACCTCAGCTGCAGTGACGACGGCGGAAACCTTGGCCAGGGGCGAGGTTGCCTGATGCGTTTCGAGCATCTCGATCTCGGCGTCCTTGTCCGGGTATCCCATGGAGATCCTGGCCATGAAACGGTCCCGTTGCGCCTCGGGCAGCGGGTAGGTCCCCTCCATTTCGATGGGGTTCTGGGTGGCGACCACCATGAACGGCTCGTCGAGCCGGTACGAGTTGCCGTCCACCGTCACCTGGTGCTCTTCCATGCATTCAAGCAGCGCGGACTGGGTCTTGGCCGAGGCGCGGTTGATTTCGTCGCCGATGACGATGTTGGCGAAGACAGCCCCCGGACGGAACTCAAACAGCCGGGAGGCCTGGTTGTAGATGGACACGCCCGTCACATCGGACGGCAACAGGTCCGGGGTGAACTGGATCCGGTTGACGGTGCAGTCGATGGTGCGTGCCAGTGTCTTGGCGAGGAGTGTCTTCCCTACGCCCGGGACATCTTCAAGCAGCAGGTGGCCCTGGGCCAGCAGTACGGTAAGCGCCAGTTTGGCGGCGTCGGATTTCCCATCGATGACTGTATTAACGGACGTGAGGATGCGCTGGCTCGCTGCGTGGAAGGATGCAGCGTCCATGGCTGCGGGGCGGTGGCCGTTCAAACGGCTGACGGGATCGGTGATCCCCTCCAGGTTGCCGTGCACAGCGCTCACATCGTTGGCAGTGCGTCGGTGGGGTTCCATCGGCAACCTTTCAGCGCTGGTTCACCTGGACGGGACAGCAAGCCTGCCTTCGCCCGTCGGGTGGGCGTTCGCATGTGTTCGTACCAGACTACTAACACAACTGCCACCGCAGACAGAGAGTTCCGACAAATATGCGGCAGCATCCGCGGCTAGGCTGGACGGATGTGCAATCCGCTTCCTCCCGCTGCCTACCAGGACCCCGCAACGGCAGGCGCACCGGAGCCGGGGAACTCACGGCAAAAGGCGTTTCCGCCCGCTCCGGAACCCCTGCCGGTACCCGTTATGGACAACCACACCCACCTTGACTTCCCGGACGGACAGGCCCCGGTCGGAGTGAAGGCGGCTTTGGATGCCGCCGCGGCCGTGGGTGTCCAGGGAGCAGTCCAGGTGGGCTGCGACCTGGAATCGTCCCGGTTCACGGTCCGCGCGGTGGACCTGGACGAGCGGCTGCTGGGGGCGGTGGCGCTGCATCCCAACGACGCCCCCCGTTACGCCGCCCGCGGCCAACTGGAAGAAGCGCTCGCAGAGATTGAGCAGCTCGCCTCCCACCCCCGGATCCGGGCCATCGGGGAGACCGGGCTCGATTTCTACCGCACCGAGGGGGAGGGGCTGGCGCATCAGAGGTACTCCTTCCGGCGCCATATCGACATCGCCAAGCGCCTGGACCTGACGCTCCAGATCCACGACCGGGACGCGCATGACGACGTCGTCCAGGTACTGAGGGAAGAAGGCGCGCCGGGGCGGGTGGTTTTCCACTGTTTCTCCGGCGACGACGAGCTGGCGAGGATCTGCAACGAGGAAGGGTGGTGGATGTCCTTTGCAGGTACGCTGACTTTTCGGAATGCGGCGAATTTGCGCCGGGCCCTCGCAGTTGCGGACCCTGGTTTGGTCCTGGTGGAAACCGATGCGCCGTTCCTGACTCCGCACCCCCACCGCGGGCGGCCGAACGCCAGCTACATGGTTCCTTACACAGTCCGCGCCATGGCCGAATTGACAGAATCCGATCTTGCAGAAATATGCGCCCGAATAAGCGAAAATACCGTACGGGCATACGGATCCTGGGACTAGGCGGCCGTTTCCCGGGCATTGTCAAATAAATACCCGGTATGCACAATTGTTGGTTGCTTTATAACGCTACGGTTACAGTGGACAGATATTAGCCGGGGTCGGGGAAGGCCAGCGGGTAATTCACTTCTTTCTGCAGCAGGCTCTCGGGCGTTGCCCGGCCTGCCGATTGAGCGGAGTTTAGGCGGCGCAACGGTGCCCGGACTGCCCCTTGTGGCCGTACCGGGCATTTTATTGCGCGATTCCCCGTGCCCGGATGGACCTAAAGTTACGGGCAATCGTGATCAAGTTCTTTACGTCGGACGGCAAGTTCAGCTTTGTCAAGGTTGGCGCGCAACTGCTGGTGCTCTGCGCACTCGTGGTGGGCCTCGTAGCCTTCGTCGGCAATAACAAGACCATCACACTCAATGTTGACGGCAAGGTCTCGTCCGTGCAGACGTTCGGCGGAACTGTTGGCCAAGTGGTCAAGAGCGCCAACCTGGAACTCAACCCTGCAGACCGCGTGTCACCGTCCGTTGATGCGTCGGTCCAGAACGGCACGGTAATCAACGTCAACAAGGCCAAAGAGGTCAAGGTGAGCCTCGACGGTGCCGAGAAGACGGTGAACACTACCGCGCAGGACGTCGCGGGGCTGGTTACTGAACTCGGCGTCGCGAGCGCGTCCTCGGTTTCCGCGCCCAAGGATGCCCAGCTTTCAGTTGCCGGATCCTACGTTTCCATCTCCACACCGAAGTCCGTCAGCATTGTTGCCGACGGCAAGGTGGACACCGCAACCACCACGGCGGCCACCGTCGGCAAGGTCCTCGAAGACGCCGGCCTGGCCCTTGGTGCCAACGACCGCACGTCGCAGCCGGCTAACGCGCACGTGGTGAACAACATGGTCATCAAGGTCTCGCGCGTCGACACCGGCCAGACTGCGGTCGCCACAGAGGACGTCCCCTTCGAGATTGTCACCAGTGAGAGCGCCGAACTGCTGAAGGGTGAAAAAGAAGTCACCCAGGAAGGCGTCGCAGGCAAGCTGGAGAAGACCTTCAAGCTGGTACTGGTGGACGGCCGCGAAGCGTCCCGGACCCTTGTGTCGGAGACTGTTGCGGTCCAGCCCGTACCTGAGAAGGTCACCGTGGGCACCAAGCCCAAGCCCGTTGCGCAGGCTGCCACCTCGGCATCTGCAGGCGCCAACACCGGGGCCGCTGCTCCGGCAATGATGAACGAAGCCATGTGGGACAAGATTGCCCAGTGCGAGTCCGGTGGAAACTGGAGCATCAACTCCGGCAACGGTTACTACGGCGGCCTTCAGTTCGATATCCGGACCTGGATCGGCGCCGGCGGCGGCGCGTACGCCCCCAACGCCAGCCTTGCCACCAAGGCCCAGCAGATCGACATTGCCAACCGCGTTTACGCACAGCGCGGCCTGCAGCCGTGGGGCTGCGGTTGGGCTGCCACCAGCTGACCTCGCGGATTGCCTGCCCATGCGGGCACTGCGGCCGGTCCCGGATACCCGGGGCCGGCCGCAGCCGTTTAACCGGGCAGTCTTTCCCGGCGGGTTCCCCGCCTGTTTCCCCCTCCTGTTTTTCCGGTGGGGCGCCCGTACCGCGCGGGATAGGATACCTAGGTGACTGAACCAATCCCCGCGCCCGCACCATTGTTTGGTGCATCCGACATACGCCGGCTCGCGGAGGAGATCGGTGTCCGCCCCACCAAGACCCTCGGCCAGAACTTTGTCATCGACGGCAACACCATCCGCAGGATCGTGGCCGCCGCGGATGTTGGCCCGGAAGAGACAGTGCTGGAAGTGGGGCCGGGGCTGGGATCCCTGACCCTCGGACTCCTCGATGCTGCGGCGTCGGTAGTGGCGGTGGAAATTGACCCGGTGCTGGCTGCCAAACTGCCGGAAACCGTCAGGGAATGGCGGCCGGCCGCCGCGGGAGCCTTCCACCTGGTGCATGCCGATGCCATGAAGGTCACGGAGCTGCCGGTGCAGCCCACGGCACTGGTGGCCAATTTGCCCTACAACGTCGCCGTTCCCGTGGTGCTGCACCTCCTTCAGCACTTCCCCAGCCTCCAGCACGGACTGGTGATGGTCCAGGATGAGGTGGCGGACCGGCTGGCCGCTGGGCCGGGTTCCAAGACCTACGGCGTGCCGTCGGTAAAGGCGGCCTGGTACAGCCAGATGCGCAAAGCGGGGGTGATCGGCATGAACGTTTTCTGGCCGGCGCCCAAGATCCATTCGGGGCTGGTGGCCTTTACCCGGCGTGAGCCTCCGGTCACCACAGCCACCAGGGAACAGGTCTTCGCCGTGGTGGACGCCGCCTTCGCCCAGCGGCGCAAGACCCTGAGGGCCGCTTTGGCCGGTTGGGCCGGCGGGGCGCCGGAAGCGGAGCGCTGCCTCGTTGCCGCCGGCGTCGACCCCACCGCCAGGGGCGAGGTCATCGGCATCGAAGCCTTCGCGAAAATCGCGGAAGCCAAGCAGGCGCTGGCATGAGCGCCCCGGGACGGTTCACCGCAAGGACAGTCCGCGTCAAAGCCCCCGGCAAGGTGAACGTTTCGCTGGAAGTGGGGCCGCTGCGACCGGATGGCTACCACTCCGTTGCCAGCGTGTACCTGGCCGTATCCCTCTACGAGGAAGTGGCTGCCACCAGCACGGAGACGCCCGGGATCACCATCAGCCTCAGCCCGGCCAGCACGGTCGATCTTGACGCCGCGGACATCCCGCTCGACGGAAACAACCTGGCCCACAAGGCCGCGGCGATTATGGCCGACGTCTCCGAGCACTCCACCGGGGTCCATCTGGAAATTACCAAGCGCGTGCCGGTGGCAGGAGGCATGGGCGGCGGATCGGCAGATGCTGCCGCAACCCTGCTGGCCTGCGACGCGCTCTGGAACAGTGGCCTGTCGCGGGAAGAGCTGGCGCACCTCGCTGCCGAACTGGGGGCCGACGTCCCCTTTTCCCTCCTTGGCGGCACGGCGGTTGGCCTGGGCGTGGGCGACGAACTTTCGCCGGCGCTGGCTAAGGCACAGACCCACTGGGTACTGGTCACCGCGGACTACGGGCTTCCCACTCCCGAGGTGTACCGCACCCTTGACCGCCTCCGCGAAGCGGCCGGCGCCAACGCCGCAGAACCCACCGGGGTGGACCCGAAGATCCTGACAGCGTTGCGCAGCGGTGACGCCGAAGCGCTGAGCCGTGTCCTGGTCAACGACCTCCAGCGGGCATCCATTGAACTGGCGCCCGCCCTGCGCGATACGCTGGGTATCGGAGAATCGCACGGAGCAATTGCGGGCATCGTCTCCGGATCGGGGCCCACGGTGGCCCTGCTGACTGATGATTCGGTGGCCGCTGAAGGCCTGGCCGCGGATCTGCGGCACTACGGCTTGACAGCCCTCGCAGTCCATGGCCCGGTTCCGGGGGCGCGCATCATTTCCGACACCCTCCTCTAAACCTCCAGTTTTTTACCTGAAGCAGAAAGCAGTTCCTTTGGCACACCTTCTTGGCGGCGAGAACCTGACGGTCTCCTACGCGACCCGTACAGTCCTGGACGGGGTAACCCTGGGGCTTGAGGAGGGTGACAGGATCGGCATGGTGGGGCGCAACGGCGACGGCAAATCCACCCTGATGCGGCTGCTTGCCTTGCGCTCCACGCCGGATTCGGGCAGGGTCACCAAGCGCGGTGACGTCAACGTGGGATACCTGGATCAAAGCGACGTGCTCGACGGCGACCTGACAGTGGGTGCCGCGATCGTGGGGGACCAGGCGGACTACGAGTGGGCCCGCAATCCCCAGATCCGCGAAGTCATGGGCGGGCTGGTGTCCGACGTCGATTGGCACGCCAACGTCCATGCACTCTCCGGCGGCCAGAAGCGGCGCGTGGCGCTTGCCAAACTGCTGATCGAGGACCACGACGTCATCATGCTGGACGAGCCCACCAACCACCTCGACGTGGAGGGTGTGGCCTGGCTGTCGCGCCACCTGAGGACGCGCTGGCGGCCCAACCAGGGTGCTTTCCTGGTGGTGACCCACGACCGGTGGTTCCTCGATGAGGTCTGCAACAAGACCTGGGAAGTCCACGACGGGATCGTTGACCCCTTTGAAGGCGGTTATGCCGCCTACGTGCTGGCCCGTGCCGAGCGGGACCGGATGGCGTCCGTCGTTGAGGGCAAGCGCCAGCAGCTGGTCAAGAAGGAACTCGCCTGGCTCCGCCGCGGGGCACCCGCGCGGACGGCAAAGCCCAAGTTCAGGATTGAGGCCGCCAACGCCCTCATCGCAGATGTGCCTGAGCCGCGGGACTCCATGGCCCTCAGCAAGATGGCAACCGCCCGCCAGGGCAAGGACGTGCTGGACCTGGAGAACGTCTCCCTCAACTTCCAGGGCAGCGATGACGGGCGGAAGCTCTTCGACAACATCACCCTGCGTCTTGCCCCCGGCGAACGCCTGGGACTGGTGGGCGTCAACGGCGCCGGCAAGACCACGCTCCTGAAGCTTCTCAATGGAGAAATCCTTCCCGACGCCGGAAAGGTCAAGCGGGGCAAGACCGTGGTCACCGCTGTCCTGACCCAGGAGGTCAAGGAACTCGACGACGTCAAGGACCTGCGCGTCATCGAGGTGATTGAGCGGGAAAAGCGGTCCTTCAACGTGGGCGGCAAGGAATTCAGTGCCGGCCAGTTGGTGGAGCAGCTGGGTTTCACCAACGAGAAGCAGTGGACCCCGGTCAAGGACCTGTCCGGTGGCGAACGCCGCCGGCTCCAGCTTCTTCGCCTGCTTGTCGGCGAACCCAACGTGCTGATGCTGGATGAGCCCACCAACGACCTCGACACCGATACCCTTGCGGCCGTCGAAGATGTCCTGGATGGCTGGCCCGGAACCCTGGTGGTGGTCAGCCACGACCGCTACCTGCTGGAAAGGGTCACCGACCATCAGATGGCACTCCTCGGCGACGGCAAGCTCCGCGGCCTGCCCGGCGGCGTGGACCAGTACCTCGAGCTGCGTGAGTCCGCCCTGGCAGGCTCCACGGTCACCGGCGGCGGGAACCCCGTCACCAGCGCCGGCAGCAGCACCGCCGCCTCAGCCCCGTCAGGCGCCTCGGAAGCAGAGAAGCGCGACGCCCGGAAGGCCCTCAACAGGATCGAACGGCAGATCAAGAAGCTCGACCAGCAGGAAAAGAAGCTTCACGACGACATGGTCAAGAGCACGGAGAAGTCCGACTTCGACGCCCTGGCAGAACAGAACAAGCAGCTCAAGGACCTGGCCGACGAAAAGGACGCCCTGGAACTCGAATGGCTTGAGTCCTCGGAACTCCTGGGCGACTGACCCTCACAAGCGGGGAAGGGGGTTATCCGGCAGCATGCGTCAGAGGCGAGGAACGAGCCAGCATGCAGAGGATGACCCCCTTCGCCGCGGACGGAACCACGGCGAGGCCTAGAGTTCAGACTGCAGTTCCGGGTCCTTCTTGAGGCCGGTCAGGCCGTTCCAGGCGAGGTTGACGAGGTGTGCGGCCACCGTGTGCTTGTCGGGCTGGCGGGAGTCCTGCCACCATTGGCCGGTCATTGCCACCATGCCTACGAGCATTTGGGCGTACATGGCGCCGTCCCGGGCGCTGAAGCCGCGCCGGTCGAACTCGTCGGAGAGGATGTGTTCCACCTTGGCGGTCACGTGCGAGAGCAGTGTGGAAAAGGCGCCTTCCGGCTGGGACGGCGGAGCGTCCCGCATCAGGATCCGGAAACCTTCGGTGCGGTCCTCGATGTAGGTGAGCAGGGCCAGGGCGGCACGTTCCACCAGGACGCGCGGCTTGGCTTCCTCGGTGAGTGCGCCGTTGATGGAGTCCAGGAGGAGCCGAAACTCGTGCTCTACCACCTGGGTGTACAGGCCTTCCTTGGAGCCGAAGTGTTCGTAGATGACCGGCTTGGAGACTCCGGCGCAGGCAGCAATTTCCTCGATGGTGGTGCCGTCGAGCCCGCGGACGGCGAAGAGGCCGCGTCCGACGTCGATCAGCTGGCTCCGCCGCTGAAGCCCGGTCATCCGTCTCCGCGGGGGGTTGGTGCTCACCGTTCCATCATGCACCACGCGTTCCCGGCGGATTTGCGGCGCTCCGGACGGGCCGGGAAAGCGGGCAAGGCGGGACAGGAACGGGGGAAGGGCAGGGGATGAAGGCCCCATGTCGCGCGGCGCCCCGAACCCGTGGCAAAATAACTACTTGTGCCCGGCCGCGCGCCAAGGCATGGTCCGCTCTGGTGTAATGGCAGCACCCCGGCCTTTGGAGCCGTGGAGTATAGGTTCGAATCCTATGGGCGGAACTGCTGTGCGAGGAGCGTTCAGTAGGATGACATACGGTGCCGCCCGCAATTTCGCCGGGACACCGTAAGCGCCAGCGTAACCAAGCAAGGAGAGCCCGTACGTGATCCCCGAGAATACCGGCCCGGCCGCAGTAATCGTCCTGGCGGCAGGCGCCGGTACGCGGATGAAGTCGCGTACCCCCAAGATCCTGCATGAAATCGGCGGCAGGTCCATGGTGGGCCACGCACTGCTGGCCGCCCGCAGCATCAACCCCCGGCAGCTGGCCATCGTGGTCCGCCACGAACGCGACCTGGTGGCACGCCACGTCGCGGAGCTGGACCCTGCTGCCCTGATCGTGGACCAGGACGACATCCCCGGCACCGGCCGTGCTGTGGAAGTGGCCCTGCAGGCCCTGGACGCAGAACAGGACCTTACCGGCACCGTGGTGGTGACCTACGGCGACGTGCCGCTGTTGTCCGGACAACTGCTGGCCGAGCTTGTGGCCACGCACGAGCGTGAAGCCAATGCCGTCACCGTGCTGACCGCCGATCTTGACGATGCCACGGGATACGGCCGGATCCTTCGCGGCGAGGACGGCACCGTGACCGGCATCCGCGAACACAAGGACGCATCGGACGCCGAACGCCTGATCCGTGAGGTCAACTCCGGCATCTACGCCTTTGACGCAGCCGTCCTCCGGGACGCACTCACCCACGTCACCACCGACAACTCGCAGGGCGAAAAATACCTCACTGATGTGCTCGGACTCGCCCGGAAGGCAGGCGGCCGCGTCGCCGCCGTCGTTACTGCCGACCGCTGGCAGGTGGAAGGCGCCAATGACCGCGTCCAGCTCTCCGCCCTCGGCGCAGAGCTGAACCGCCGCATCGTGGAGACCTGGATGCGCGCCGGCGTCACCGTAGTGGACCCCGCCACCACCTGGATCGATTCGTCCGTAACCCTGGACGAGGACGTCCGGATCCTTCCCAACACCCAACTCCACGGCGCCACCACCGTGGCGAGGGACGCCGTCGTCGGCCCCGACACCACCCTGACGGATGTCACCATCGGCGAGGGCGCAAAGGTAACCCGAACCCACGGTTCCGGCGCCGTCATCGGCGCGGGCGCCGCCGTCGGCCCCTTCACCTACCTGCGTCCGGGCACTGTCCTGGGGGACACCGGAAAGATCGGCGCGTTCTACGAAACCAAGAACGTGACTATCGGGCGCGGTTCCAAGCTGTCACACCTCGGATATGCCGGGGACGCCGAAATCGGCGAGGACACCAACATCGGCTGCGGAAACATCACGGCGAATTACGACGGCGAGAAGAAGCACCGCACGGTCATCGGCTCGGGCGTCCGGACAGGCTCCAACACGGTGTTCGTTGCTCCGGTCACCGTGGGCGACGGCGCCTACAGCGGTGCCGGCGCCGTGATCAGAAAAGACGTGCCGGCGGGAGCGCTTGCCGTGACCGTTGCCGCCCAACGCAATGCCGAGGGATGGGTCGCGGCCAACCGCCCGGGAACCCGCTCCGCTGAACTGGCCCAGGCGGCCACCACAGATTCCTCAAGTACCCCGGCATCTACAGAAGAGGGCAAGTAACCATGAGCGAAATTACGGCGCGCGGCGAGAAGAAACTGGTGCTCGCAACCGGCCGGGCCCACCCGGAGCTGGCCAAGGAGATCGCCAAGGAGCTCGGTACCGACCTGCTGCCGGTGGACGCCTATGACTTCGCCAACGGTGAGATCTATGTCCGCGCCGGTGAAAGCGTCCGCGGTACGGATGCTTTTGTCATCCAGGCCCACCCTTTCCCGCTGAACAACTGGCTGATGGAACAGCTGATCATGATCGATTCGCTGAAGCGTGCCTCCGCCAAGCGCATCACGGTGGTGTCCCCGTTCTACCCCTACGCACGCCAGGACAAGAAGGGCCGGGGCCGGGAACCCATCTCCGCCCGCCTTGTGGCGGACCTGTACAAGACCGCCGGCGCGGACCGCATCATGAGCGTGGACCTGCACACCTCGCAGATCCAGGGCTTCTTCGACGGCCCGGTGGACCACCTCATGGCCATTCCGCTGCTCGCTGACTACATCCGCACCCGGGTGGCCGCCGAAAACGTTACCGTCGTTTCCCCGGACACCGGACGCGTCCGCGTCGCGGAGCAGTGGGCCGAGCGCCTGGGCGGCGCGCCGCTCGCCTTTGTGCACAAGAGCCGGGACCTGACTGTGCCGAACCAGGCCGTGTCCAAGACCGTGGTGGGCCAGATCGAGGGGCGCACCTGCGTCCTGATCGACGACATGATCGACACCGGCGGAACCATCTCCGGTGCCGTGCAGGTGCTGAAGAACGCCGGTGCCAAGGATGTCATCATCGCGGCCACCCACGCGGTCTTCTCCGATCCCGCCGCCAAGCGCCTCTCCGAGTCCGGCGCCCGTGAAGTGGTTGTCACCAACACCCTGCCGCTCACTGCATCCCAGCGGTTCCCCCAGCTGACGGTGCTTTCCATCGCCCCGCTGATCGCGCGCGCCGTCCGTGAAGTGTTCGACGACGGTTCGGTCACCAGCCTTTTCGACGGCAACGCCTGACGGCGTCGGCTGCAATGGGCCCACGCCGGCAGGGTTCCCTGGGCGAGCCTGGGGAGCTGGCGGGGACCGTTTTCAGTAAACGGGCCCGGCGCTGGTAAGCTGTTCAGCGATACCTTGGCGAGGGAGAGCACCGGTAACCGCATCTGCGGGAAGCCGTTGCAGGTCTCCGTTATCGACTGGGTCTGAATCTCCCTTCTAGGATGGGCCGGCTCCGGCCGCCCGGCGTTGAAGGTCGCAACAGACCTCCGCCCTTGCTGAACACCGTTTAGGATTCAAGGAGATTTCCATGTCTGAGCAGAAGCTCGCAGCAGAACTGCGCACCGAATTCGGCAAGGGCTACGCCCGCCGCGCCCGGATGGCCAACCTCATCCCCGCCGTCATCTACGGTCACGGCGCAGAGCCCATCCACGTCACGCTTCCGGCCAAGGCCACCACCCTGGCAGTCCGCACCCCCAACGCCCTGCTGTCCCTGGACATCAACGGCGAAGGCCACCTGGCCCTGGTGAAGGACGTCCAGCGCGACCCCATCAAGCAGATCATCGAGCACATCGACCTCCTCACCGTCCGCAAGGGCGAAAAGGTCACCGTTGACGTTCCCGTCCATGTTGCCGGCGAAACCGCCCCCGGCACCGTGCACAACCTGGAACTGACTGTGGTGTCCCTCGAGGCCGAGGCCACCCACCTGCCCGAGGCCGTTGAGGTGAGCATCGAAGGCCGTGGCGCCGGTGAGCACATCCACGCTTCCGATCTGGTCCTGCCCAAGGGCTCGGTCCTGCTGACCGACCCCGAGGCCCTCGTGGTGAACATCTCCGAGGCCGTTGAGGTCGCAGAGGAAGAAGCAGGCGAAGAGGCCGAAGCTGCCTCCGAGGCCGCTTCCGCGGCCACCGAGGAAGCCGCAGCCGAGTAATCAGCCGCATTCCCTGCCAATGGCCGGACTCCCGCGGGGTCCGGCCATTGGCATGTCTACTGCCCGTTGCGGCACCAGGCCGGCGGGCCACCCACCCTAGGATTGACTCATGACTGATAGCTGGCTGATTGTCGGCCTTGGAAACCCCGGCGCCCAGTACCAGGGCAACCGGCACAATGTCGGCCAGATGGTGCTTGACGAGCTGGCAGGCCGCATAGGTGCCGGCTTCAAAAGCCACAAGGCCCGCGCCCAGGTCCTCGAAGGCCGCCTCGGCATCGGCGGACCCCGCGTCGTGCTGGCAAAGCCGATGAGCTACATGAACGTTTCCGGCGGGCCCGTTGCGGCGCTGGCGAACTTCTACGGCATTGCCCCGGACCATGTGGTGGCGGTCCACGACGAGATCGACATTCCCTTTAATACGGTCAAGCTCAAGATCGGCGGGGGAGAAGGCGGCCATAACGGGCTGCGGGACATCTCCAGGGCCTTGGCCACCAAGGACTATCTCCGCGTCAGGGTGGGGGTGGGCCGGCCGCCGGGACGCATGGAGACCGCCGATTACGTGCTGCGCGACTTCGGCTCCGCCGAGCTGAAGGAACTGCCCTTCCTCCTGGACGATGCTGCAGACGCGGTTGAAGCGCTGCTGCGTGACGGCCTCACGGCGGCGCAGCAGAAGTTCCATCCAGCGAAGTCCGAACGCCAGTAACCAAGAACTCCGGTCAGTCAATTACTCCAGCAACTTGAAATCTCCGGTAACTTTGAAAACTTAAGTGCCTTTGGCCCTGTCTCCTTGTCTCTGGTGCGGGGTAGTCTTCTACCTATGCGGGGGAGCGATGGGGCTACATCCCGCTATCGCGGGATGTAGGGGAAAAGTTCATGTCAATCGAGCCACTTAGCTGGGGACGTGGGTCAACACCTCACCACGTCGGGCTGAACACAGACACCTCCGAGAGGCGGGAGGGTCAGCTTTGGTCTGCCCCTGCACGCGGCGCAAACCTTGAGTCGGTCCGCACCGCCCTGACCGGCGCAGACTCCCTTGGGGTGGTGATCACCGGCGGCCGCGGCGTGGGAAAGTCTTCACTGGCCCGCGCTGCCGTGATGGACCTCGGCCCCGACATCTGGTCACTGCAGCTCCGCAGCGGACCCGCCGGCTCCGCAACGCCCTATGGTTGCCTCTCCTTTCTCCTGGCAAGGCTTCCGCAGGCGTACATGGGCTCGCCCACGGCAATCCTCCGCGGCATTACTTCCCTGATCCGCAGTGACGCCGCAGGACGTCCCTGCATCATCACCCTTGACACCTCCGGCAGCATTGACGACATGAGCGCCGGAGTGCTGCTCAACGTCCTGCTGACCGGCACCGCCAAAATCATTGCTGTGGCCCCGAAAATCAGCGATCTTCCTGCCGATTTCCACTGGCTGCTCACGGACCACCGGCTGACCGAAGTCCGGCTGAACAACCTCAACGAACTGCAGACCCGCCAGGTCCTGTTGTCCCTGCTGGGGCACCGCGTTTCGGCCTCCCTGGTCAGCACCTATCACCACATGGTGGGCGGCAACCCGCTGCTCCTGAAGGCGCTCGTCACCGAACAGCAGCTGTCCGGAAACCTGGTGCTCTCCGATTCAGTCTGGACCCTGCGGGACAAAGTGGTGCTCGATGGCGCGGCCAGCCTGGACGACATCGTTCGCTCCAGATGGTCCAGGGAAACGCCCGAAACCCGGGAAGTCATCGAGATGCTTTCCTGCGCCCGCAGGGTTGAGCTGTCCAGGCTGACGGCCATCTACCGTGCCGAAGTGGTGGCCGACATGGAAGACGGCGGCCTGCTGGAGATCGACCAGTCCGACCATCGCTGGGTTTCGTTGCGTGAAAAGTACATTGGTGACGTGGTGCGCACCTGGCTGAGCATTGCCCGGCGCAGGGAACTGCGCAGCGTGCTCCTGGCCGGTGCGGAACCTGATCCTGCCGCCATGACCGTCGAGGAGCTGATGGCTTTCGCGGCGTGGACGCATGAATGCGAGGCGGACCTGAGTCCCGCCCTGGCGTTGGCTGCCGCGGAAGCGGCAGTCCAGCTCTTCGATCCGCGGTTTGCGCTGACGTACGCCGAAATGCTTCAGCGGACGGACCGGGAGTGGACGGCCGGCCAGCGGCAGAAAGCCGCCGCGTACCTTCAGCTGGACATGCCGGTCCAGGCCATGGCCGCACTTGATGACATTTCGCAGCCGGAACTCGAAAGCCTTGACGTCGAGGAGTATGCGGACGTCATAGCCGCCAAGTCGCAGGTCATGATGCGGCTCCCGGAGGCGGCAGGCAAGGTGCCGGACCTGCTCAGTGAAGCCCGGCAAAGGCTGGAGTCCGCCCCGAACTTTACTGGGTGGCCGGAGCCTGCGGCCGCCGCAGCGAACCGGGTGGCCTTGAGCGGGTTCGAGTATCGCGCTTTCGTGGGTGATTACGCCGCCATCATCCCGGACCTTGAAAGGGCTGCGGACCCTGCGCTGAACCCTGATACCGGCTACCGCATGGATTCGGCCATCCTGCTGATGACCGCATTGGCCATGACCGGACGCGAGATGGATGCGCTCAGCCTCATGCGCCAGTTGGGCGGCCAAATCAGCGATGCCTCCCACATTGTTGGTCTGCGGGAACGTTATACCAGGGAGGCCTACCTGGTATTACTGACGGCGGGGCAATGGCGGCGGTGCATTGACCTCCTGGGTCCGCAGGCCACGGAGGAGCCGCACAGCCTTCCCTTCCGCAGTGCAGCAACCGAACTGGCAGCCGGCATTGCCTATGTCTATTCGGGCCGGGGCATGGCGGCCCTTGACCCCCTGATCTCCGCCGCGGCGCAGCTGGAGCTGCAGCCGGTCCAGGCCGCCCTGCGCTGCGCGTACGCGGCCATTGCACTGGCCCACGCCCAGACCGGCAACGTAGCCCAGGCGCGCAAGTACTTGGCGAAACTGCAAAGGACGTCCGGAAAGTCCAGCTTCATCACCGACAGCATCGTTGAGTTCTGCTCGCTCGTCGCGGGCCGCTGGCTGGGCGATCCCGACGCCGTGACCGGCCTCAAGCGGTGCGCCCGGCAGGAAATGGAGGCCGGGCGCTTCACCCTGGCCGGGATCAACCTGCTCGCTGCAACCATCAACGGCAGCGATGCGGACTTCCGCCTGCTTGAGGAGATTGCGGGCCACCGCCAGGGCCCGCTTGCCGAAGTTTCCCGGCTGATCGCCGTGGGAAGCAGGACGAAGGACGCCAGGACCCTCCTTGCCGGTGGTGAATTGGCCGCCACCCTCGAACTGGATGCCGTGGAGGCGCGGTGCATGGCCGTCGCTGTGGACTTCGCACGACAGGACGGCGATTCACTCACCGCGCGGACCGCGCAGGCCCGGCTGGACATCCTCGCCGCCACCGTGTCGAACCTTCCCATCGTCCCAAGCAGCGGAAGCCCGCTGCTGACCAGCAGGGAACGCCAGATTGCCCGGCTGGCGGGCCGGGGTTCCTCCAACCGCGATATCGCCCTGGAGATGGGCGTGTCGGTCCGTACCGTGGAAGGCCACTTGTACCAGGTCTTCACGAAGCTCGGCGTAACCTCCAGGGGTGATCTGACTGGACTCGTCTAACGGCCATAAGCCTGCCACAGCGCACCGGCTCCTCACCGGCCGCCGGGAGCCGCTTGAACGGATCTGCAATATTGTCCGGAACCATGCGAGCCAGGCGGTTTTTGTCATGGCAGGGCCGGGAATTGGAAAATCGTCCCTGACGGAGGGGATCGCGGAACGCCTTGGCGGGGAGCTGAATGTTCTGCAGCTGCACGGCAGTTCCGCCCTTGCTGCCGTGCCGTTCGGCGTCCTCACTCCCTACACCGGCGAGTTGACTGCCGAGGAGTCTGTCTCTCCGGTTGCCGTCCTGCGGTCCATGTGGAGCTACTTCGAAAAGCTGAAGGCAGGAAGCGGATCCCCTGTCCTGCTCCTCATTGATGATGCGCACTACCTGGACGAGGCTTCGGCCGGTGTGATTGCGGACCTGATCTCGGCCGGATGGGCAACAGTGGTTGCTGCTGCCAGGCCGCGGCCGGGCCTTCCGCAGCCACTGGACCAGCTCTGGTACGACGGCCTGGCCGAACGCGTGGACCTGCGCCCGCTGAACCGCGACCAGATCGAGGAAGTCCTGGCCCACGTTCTTGACGGGACAGTGCCGGATGCCACCGTGGACGCCGTCTGGAGCGCCTCCGGGGGCAACCCCCGGCTCCTGGACGCCCTGCTCCACGACGCCGCAGAGGCCGGAATACTGGCCAAGCGGAACGGAATTTGGGTCCTGCTGGGGTCTTTGCCCACGGATGGCGTCCGGCTCACGGGAGTTGTTACCAAGGATCACCTCCGCCGCCGGCCGGAGGAACAGGAGGCCCTGAAATTCATTGCCCTTGCCGGGCCGGTGGGCCGGAAGGTCATCGAAGACATTTGCGGCGCGCCGGTGGTCCGCTCCCTGCTGGATCAGCAGATGGTGGTCGAGAATTCAGGCGTCCCCGCCGAACTGACTGTCTGGAACAGCCTGTTCGCGGAGGCCATCAGAAACACCATTTCGGTCTCCCGCAGCCTGCAGCTCCTGGAAAAGATCCGGGAACACAAGGATCCCGCCACCCTGCGGGGAGAAGGCCGGCTGCGGTCCGTGGAGTGGTCCCTTGAGTGCGGCCTGCGCGTACCCGACGCCGAGATGCTGGACGCCGCACGCGAGGCACTGACCCGCTTTCGGAACCACAGCGCCCGCGCCATCGCTGCCAAGGTCCAGGACCCCGAGTTCCTTCCCCTTGCCCATGCCGTCCGAGCGCGCGCCCTGTACAACGAGGGCTCGTATGCGGACGCTGCGGCCCTGCTCGACGCCTGTTGGCTCCAGCTGGCAGGCCACCCCGAGGGTCCGTCCGTCCTGCTGCTGAGGGCGGCGGCCCATCAGGCAACGGGACGCCCCCTGGCGGACCTGGCAGAGGAGGGCGGGGAACGACACGCTGGCACAGCGGAGCCCGCAGCATGGTGGCTGGAACAGCTCTTGCAGCTGCTCCAGCTCGGTGCGGACATGGATGCGGAAGGATTGCGCGGCCGCGTAGCGGACATCAGGAACCGCAGCTCCACCGAAGAAGAGGCGCCGGTCGGGGCTGTCGGGGAGGCGCTCCTGGCACATGCCCTGGCCGCAGCGGGCAAGGCCGCCGAAGGACTCGAGGCCGCGCTTGTGGCGTCCTCGGAACTGCGGCCCCTGGAAGGGAAGCTGTTTTTCTTTCCAGAGTTCGTCCTGGGGCGGCTGGTCGCCGATTACCTCGCCATGGGGGAATGGCACTCCGCCGAGCGTGAGATCGAAAGCTACGCCGCAGGGCATACGTTCTCGGCCGCCACGTTCAATGGCAGCCTGCAGGTGCTGCGCGGCTACTCCCTGCTGCGGCAGGGCCGGATGGAACGGGCCTACCAGCTGCTGCTGCCGGCGGTGGAAGCGTTGCGGCTCAACGATCCGCTCCAGCTGTTCCGCTTCGGCTCTGCGCTGGGCTTCTATGTCGCGGCGCGGCTGGGAGACACTGCCCAAGGGAAGCGGCTGGAACAGGACTACAAGGATGCCTTGGCAGGTGCCCCCGCCCATGATTTCCTTGCCCGCGCCTACGCTGCCGCCGCGTCAGAATACCTGTCCAGGGACGGCAAGGGCCTGGCTGCGCTGCACACGCTGATGACCACCCATGAGGCCTCCACGAGGGCCGGCACCCTGCTGGAGCTGCTCGGACTCGGCTGGGACCTGGGTGACCCCTCCGTGATCCCCATGGTGCAGAGGGCAGCTCACGGCGTGGAAGGCCGCTGGGCAGCCGCCATGCTGAAACTGGCCACGGACTGGGAAGCCGCTGACGGGGATGCGTTGATGGATACCGCGGCCTCGCTGGAGGAATCCGGTTTCGTCAACCTTGCACGTGAGGCCTACGCCCGCGCCAGCACCGTGCTGGAGCAGTCAGGGGAGCGCCGCCGCTCCAGGCAGGCCGTGGCCCAGCGCGAAAAGTGCGACCACGAACTGGGCGAGCGGTTCCGGGAGGGCCGTTTCATTGCCGCCACCCCGGCCGTACAGCTCACCCGCCGGGAGCAGGACATCGTCGAGCTTGCCGTGCAGGGCCTCACCGACCGCGAGATTGCCCAGCGGCTCATGGTCTCTGTCCGTACGGTAGAGGGACACCTGTACCGCACCTACGTGAAACTCGGTGTGCGCAGCCGGGACGAGCTCGACGCAGCGCTCCCCAAGTAGCCCCGGCAGCCGGTACCGGAAAAGACACCCGCCCCCGCTGTGCCCAGGCGGCGCAGCCGCTTTTGCCTGCCCGCCTCCGCTTGATGGACGTGGTGGCCACCCGCCGTCGCAAATCACCCTCCCGGGTATATGCCGGGCGGTCCCGGTAGTACTGGCTCGCGGAATTCGAGTACTGCCTACTCGTGTACCTCCCGCCGCCGCAGTATTTACTTAAGGAAGCAAAGGACGCGGCGGAAACAAAGCCGCAGAGCATGCTGAGAGCAGTACAAGGCTCCTTGAGTTTCCGGTCCCCGTGACCGGGCCAGACGGGGCCGGCGACGTCAGAGTCTTCTGAGACCGAGACTCTCCCCCCAGCCGTCGCCGGCCCTCCATTCCGCGGGCTGAAGCCCGGAGCGGCTGTGGCGGCTACCCTTCCCGGGCGGCCGCCACAGCCGTGCTGTGGGACAATTGAGTGTCATCCGTTGGCATCTCAAGGAGTTAGTCTTGGCCGTAGTATCAACGCCAGCCACACTGGAACGCGCCTTGCCGGCCATGGATGACGCCGAGGTACTCCGCATCCGGAACGACTTTCCCGTCCTGAACCAGCTGGTCAACGGCAGGCCGCTCGTCTACCTCGACTCCGGCGCCACCTCACAGAACCCGCTGAGCGTCATTGAAGCCGAACAGGAATTCTACGAACAGCGCAACGCGGCCGTGCACCGGGGGGCGCACCACCTCGCCGTCGAGGCCACCGAGGCCTTCGAGGATGCCCGGCAGACCATCGCGGACTTTATCGGCGCGGATTACGCGGAGACCGTTTGGACGTCAAACGCCACTGAAGGCCTCAACCTGCTGAGCTACGCGTTGTCCAATGCAGGGCTATGGGCCGCCCAGGGCCGGGGCGACGCCAGGCTCAAGGAGCTCGCACTGAGCCCGGGTGACGAAATCGTGGTCACGGAAATGGAGCACCACGCCAACCTGATCCCATGGCAGGAACTGGCTTTCCGTACCGGTGCCACCCTGCGCTACATCCCCGTCGACGACGCCGGCCACCTCCGCATGGATGCAGCCGCAGAGATCATCGGCGCCCGGACCCGGGTGCTGGCGTTCACCCACGCGTCAAACGTCCTGGGCACCATCAACCCCGTCGCCGACCTTGTGGCCCTCGCCCGCCCGGCCGGCGCCCTGGTGGTCCTCGACGCCTGCCAGTCCGCCCCGCACCTGGCCCTGGACGTCAAGGACCTTGACGTGGACTTCGCCGTGTTCTCCGGCCACAAAATGCTGGCACCCACCGGGATCGGGGTGCTGTACGGGAAGCAGGAGCTTCTGGATGTCCTGCCGCCCTTCCTGACCGGCGGCTCCATGATCACCACTGTCACAATGGAACGTGCCGAGTATCTGCCGGCACCACAGCGCTTCGAGGCCGGAACGCAGCGCATCTCCCAGGCCGTGGCGCTGGCGGCTGCGGCCAACTACCTGACGGAAACCGGGCTGGACCGGATCCATCAGTGGGAAGCCGGGCTCGGCCAGCGTATGGTCACCGGGCTTGAGTCCCTTCCCGGAATCCGGGTCCTGGGCCCCGCCGCGGGCCAGGAACGCATCGGACTGGCTGCCTTCGACGTCGAGGGTGTCCATGCCCATGACGTGGGGCAGTTCCTGGACTCACGGGGTATCGCCGTGCGCGTTGGCCACCACTGCGCGCAGCCCCTGCACCGCAGGCTGGGCCTAACTGCCACCACCAGGGCCAGCGCGTACCTGTACAACACGACGGACGACGTCGACCAATTCCTGGATGCCGTAGCCGGCGTGCGGGCCTATTTCCGCGCTTAGCGGGGAAGACCGAAGGACACCATGAGCCTTGACCAGCTGTACCAGCAGATCATCCTGGACCATTCAAAGGCCCGGCACGGCAGTGGACTGGCCGGGACAGAGGCCCCTGAGGGCGCTTCCACGGGCCAGTCCCACCAGCTCAACCCGGTGTGCGGGGACGAGGTCACCCTGAGGCTCGCTGTCGCTGACGGGAAAGTGGCCCAGGTTTCGTGGGACGGGGCGGGTTGTTCGATCTCCATGGCCTCCGCGTCCGTGCTCAGCGAACTGGCGGAGGGCATGACCGTGGCGGAGCTCCATGAAGTGATTGACAGCTTCCGGGAGGTTTTGCGCTCCCGGGGGAAGGTCCCTGCGGATCCGGCGCTGCTGGGCGATGCCGCGGCGTTTGAGGGCGTGGCCCGCTACGCGGCGCGGGTCAAGTGCGCCATGATTTCCTGGGTTGCGGCGGAGGATGCGCTGAATCAGGCCGCCTGACCCGGTCCTGCCGGCGCAGGTTCCCGCCTCATACGGAGAAGGCCCTCGTCCCAGCGGGACGAGGGCCTTCCTTTTGCAGTTTGTTAGCCGGCCAGCGCCAAGATGCCGATCACGGCAGTGGCCGCGCCAAGCACCATGGAGACGCCCACCAGCACCACGTGGACGGTGAGGAACTTCGTGGCCTTCCCGGCGGAGTCCCTGGCGCGGGGATCCTTCATGACCCGGCGCAGGAACTGCGGCCAGACCACCAGGGACCATACTCCCGCAATGATCAGGACCAGTGAAGCGAAAACGGGCAGCTCCATGAACTTAGTGGCTTTCCAGCCAGGCCTGCGCCTGCTTGGCCTGGAGGTTCAGGGCCTTGGACACCATCGGCTCCGCTGCATCAGCGATCTTGCCGCCGAGGAATGGAACGGACGATTTCACGGCGCCCTCAAGCTCCACGCGGGTTCCGCCGGCGTCTGCCACCAGGCGCTGAACGGCGGTGACGTCCACGGGGGCGCCGGCGATCTTCAGCGAGATGTTGCTCTGGCGGGAGCCGTCCGCTGCGGGGGCGTCCCAGTTCTCCACCTGGGTGACCTTGAGGTGCTCACCCACGAACTTCCGCGCGATCTCGGGGAGGCGGGTGGTGGGAAGGGTGCGCACGGACGTGGCGTTGAACGCTCCGGCGACGTCTCCGTCCACGGTGAATGACTCCAGCGAGCCGCCCACCAGCTGGCTGACGTGGCGCTGGAAATCTTCGTTCACCAGCACAGCTGCGACGCTGTCGACGGAGTGGGGAAGGGTGGTGGTTGCGCTCAAGGCCATGGGTCCTCCTGGGACGTGGGGGTCGGATTAGGCTCCAAACATCCTACGGTGTCCTGGCCGCGTGCTCCGCATCCGCGATCTCCCGGGCGGCCCGGGTGATGTTCCTGGCCATGGCGGGAAAGATCAGGCTGTGGAACGGAAGGACGGCCAGCCAGTACAGCCGGCCGCTGAGTCCTTTAGGAAAGAAGATGGCCCGCTGCCGGTAGCGGCTGCCGTTCCCGTCCGGCTCCACGGAGAGTTCCAGCCAGGCGCGCCCCGGGGCGCGCATTTCCGCGCGGAGCCTCAGCAGCCTGCCGCGGTCAATCCGTTCAACACGCCACCAGTCCACCACCTCGCCGGCCGCAAGGGTGTGGGGATGCCGCCTGCCGCGCAGGAGCCCGGCGCCCCCGGTCAGCTTGTCCAGCCAGCCGCGCACCTGCCATGCCAGCGGCAGGGAGTACCAGCCGTTCCGGCCGCCGATCCCCTCGATGACCGTCCACACCTTCGCGGGATCCACGTCCCCGTGGAACGTCCGCTCATCGATGTACACCTTGTGGCCGGCCCACTCGGGGTCGCTGGGCAGGGGATCGGAAGCAGCTCCGGCGTTTGCCCAGGTGGTTTCCACCTGCCCGTCACGTTCCTTGCCGAGCGCCAGGGCGACGGCGGTGCGATAGTCGGTCAGGCCGCCGTCGGGCTGCGGGATGTATTGGTCGATGTCGTGCTCGTCGGACACGGCATCGTGCTGCAGGGACTGGACCAGCGGCATTGCCATGGACAAGGGGATCGGCGTGGTGAGGGCAACCCACATGCCGGCCAGCTTCGGCGCCGGGATGGGCAGTGCCAGCACCGGGCGGTAGGGCAGGCCGGCCTCGGCGGCGTACTCCTGCATCATCCCGGCGTAGGTGAGGACCTGCCGGCAGCCGACGTCGAACGTGCGGTTGAGCGGGCCGTCCAGCGATGCGGCGGAGACCAGGTAGTACAGGACATCGCGCACGGCGATGGCCTCGATCCGGTTCCGGACCCAGCTGGGCGCCGGCATCAGGGGGAGTGTCTCGGCGAGGTGGCGGATCATCTCGAAGGACGCCGAGCCGGAGCCGATGACCACGCCCGCCTGGAACACGATGGCGTCCACGGGGCTATCCAGGAAGACTTTCCCCACCGCTTCCCTGGACCGCATGTGGGTGGACAGTTCGACGCCCGTGGGGTGCAGCCCGCCCAGGTAGACGATCCTGCCAACGCCCGCGGCGGCTGCGGCGTCCGCGGCCGTGCGCGCCATCGCCTGCTCTTTCGCTTCAAAGCCCGCACCTGCTGCCATCGAGTGGACCAGGTAATACAGGACGTCGACGCCGGCCAGCGCCTGGCGGAGGGCGTCGCCGTCGTCGAGGCTGCTCTCCACCACGTCCACCCGGTCCCGCCATGGCACCCCGGCGATCTTGTCCGGTGAGCGCACCAGGACCTTGACCCTGTGGCCGGCCTCAAGGAGCTTGGGCACCAGCCGGCCGCCGATGTAGCCGGTAGCCCCGGTGACCAGGACCGTTCTGGAGGTGCGGGCGGTGTTCCCGGGTTCGGTCATGCTGACTCCTTAGTGTCCACAGGCCATTCGGAGCGGCCTGCTGTTTGGACTGCCTGTCTCGCGGCCCGTTGCCGGCGGGCCCCGCCCTGCCAGCCTATCCCCGGGCCGGCTCGCATAGTCGCTGCTGCGCGGTAGGCTGGGTTTACCCGGGATTCGAAGAGAATTTCGGGTTTTCGCGTTGCCTGCCTTTCGTTGCACACCACAGGAGCTTTCTGCCATGAGCCTTCCAGGCCCGTCCAACGCCGGCCACACCAGCACGGGCCCATCGCTGGACGGACTGCGCCGCGCCCTCGCCGCGGACCAGACCTTCGCCCGCGTCCGCGCCGAGGCCGCCCGGGGGTTCGAGGTCCGGGGCCAGGACTACCAGATCAGCGCACCCGCCGGGCTTCGCCCGCTGCTGCTTGCCGAGATGGCGGACGGCGTGGCAGCCGCCGCAGGCGAAGGGCACGACGACGGCAGGCCGGGTGTCGTTCTTGCCGTCACCGCAACCGGCCGCGAGGCCGAGGACCTTACGGCGGCGCTGCGGGCGTACCTTCCCGCGGACTGCATAGCCGAATTCCCCAGCTGGGAAACCCTCCCGCACGAACGCCTCTCGCCGCGCTCTGACACCGTGGGCCGCCGCCTCTCCGTCCTGCGCCGCCTGGCGCACCCGGAAACCTCCGCATCGGGTCCGCTGCGGGTGGTGGTGGCGCCCGTCCGCGCCGTGGTCCAGCCGGTGGTGGCCGGCCTGGGCGAGCTGGTCCCGGTCACCCTGAAAGTGGGCCAGGAGAAACCCTTCACCGAAGTGGTGCGGAGCCTCGCGGACGCCGCCTACGCCCGGGTGGACATGGTGACGCACCGCGGGGAGTTCGCCGTCCGCGGCGGCATTATCGACGTTTTCCCGCCTACCGAGGACCACCCCATCCGCGTCGAGTTCTTCGGTGACGAGGTGGACCAGATGCGCTGGTTCGCGGTGGCAGACCAGCGCTCGCTGTCCTCGCCCGGCCTGCACCACCCCACCGAACTGCATGCCCCGCCGTGCCGGGAAATCCTCATCACCCCGGCCGTCATGTCCCGGGCAGCCACCCTCAAGGCGCAGCTCCCGGCAGCTGCCGACATGCTCGAAAAGATCGCCGGCGGCATCACCGTGGAGGGCATGGAATCCCTGGCACCCGTGCTGGTGGACTCCATGGTCCCGTTCGTGGAGCAGCTGCCTGCAGGCTCCATCTCGGTGGTCATCGAGCCGGAGAAGGTCCGGACCCGGGCCCACGACCTCGCCGCCACCAATGAGGAGTTCCTCGAGGCCGCCTGGTCCACCGCCTCGGACGGCGGGACGGCGCCGCTGGATCTCAGCTCGCAGGCAAGCGCCGCGCTCCATTCCGCCAGCTTCCGCTCCCTCACGGAAACGCGGACCTCATCCCTGGAGCACGGGGTCTCATGGTGGTCCATCACGTCGCTCGCGCAGGACGAGGAACTTCTCCCGGACATCGACGTCCTGAACCTGCATGCGCGGGAACCGCGCGGCTACCAGGGCGATGTGGCCGAGATGATGGACTTCATCGGCTCACATGTCCGGGACCAGTGGCGGATCGTTGTCGCCACGGAAGGCCCCGGTCCTGCCCAGCGCCTGGCAGAGCTGTTCCATGAGAACGACATCCCGTGCGCCCGCGTGGACACCCTGGACCACGAGCCCCAGGCGGGCATCATCGAGGTGACCACCGCCGCCGTCGGACGCGGTTTTGTCCTGGACGGGCTCAAACTGGGCCTGCTCACCGAAGCCGACCTGCTGGGCCGCACCTCCGCCGGGTCCACCAAGGACATGCGCCGCATGCCCTCCAAACGCCGCAACGCCGTGGACCCGCTGCAGCTCGTGGCGGGGGACCATGTGGTCCACGAACAGCACGGCATCGGCAAGTTCGTGGAGCTGATCCAACGCAAGATCACCGTCGGCGGCTCGAAAGATACAGCCGGGGTGCGCGAGTACCTGGTCCTCGAGTACGCGCCGTCCAAGCGCGGCGCGCCGGGGGACAGGCTCTTCGTTCCCACGGACCAGCTGGACCAGGTGACCCGCTACGTGGGCGGTGACACCCCCGTCCTGAGCAAGATGGGCGGCGCGGACTGGGCC
Source organism: Paenarthrobacter sp. NEAU-H11 (assembly GCF_050573415.1). NCBI lineage: Bacteria > Bacillati > Actinomycetota > Actinomycetes > Micrococcales > Micrococcaceae > Paenarthrobacter > Paenarthrobacter sp. NEAU-H11. The sequence goes on from NZ_JBNZGA010000004.1 coordinate 298,028, forward strand.
AGCACCAAGTCCAAGGCCCGGAAAGCCGTCAAGGAGATCGCCGGCGAGCTGATCCGGCTGTACTCGGCCCGGATGGCGTCCCGCGGGCATGCCTTCGGCCCGGACACTCCTTGGCAGCGCGAGCTTGAGGAAGCCTTCCCCTACGTGGAGACGCCGGACCAGCTCACCACCATCAACGAGGTGAAGGCGGACATGGAGCGCGAGATCCCCATGGACCGGCTGGTTTCCGGCGACGTGGGCTACGGAAAGACCGAGATCGCCGTGCGCGCCGCGTTCAAGGCGGTGCAGGACGGCAAGCAGGTGGCCGTGCTGGTGCCCACCACGCTGCTGGCCCAGCAGCACTACGAGACGTTTACCGAACGGTTCTCCGGATTCCCCTTGCGGGTCAAGGCACTGTCGCGGTTCCAGGGGACAAAGGAAACCAAGGAGACCGTGGAGGGCGTCAAGAGCGGCTCGGTGGACGTCGTCATCGGCACGCACCGGTTGCTGTCCAAGGACTTTGCCTTCAAGGACCTGGGCCTGGTGATCGTGGACGAGGAACAGCGCTTCGGCGTGGAGCACAAGGAAGCTCTCAAGAAGATGCGCACCAATGTGGACGTGCTGGCCATGAGCGCAACCCCCATCCCGCGCACCCTGGAGATGTCGCTGACGGGAATCCGCGAGACATCCACCCTGGCCACCCCGCCGGAGGAACGGCACCCGGTCCTGACCTACGTGGGTCCCTACACGGACAAGCAGACCTCCGCGGCCATCCGGCGTGAGCTGATGCGCGAAGGCCAGGTCTTCTTCGTCCACAACCGGGTCTCCACCATCGAGCGGACCGCGGCGAAAATCCGTGAGCTGGTCCCGGAGGCGCGCGTCGAGGTGGCGCACGGCAAGATGTCCGAAAGCCGCCTGGAGCAGATCATCGTGGACTTCTGGGAAAAGCGATTCGATGTGCTGGTGTGCACCACCATCATCGAAACCGGGTTGGATATTTCCAACGCCAACACCCTGATCGTGGACGGCGCGGACAAGTACGGCCTGTCCCAGCTGCACCAGCTCCGCGGCCGCGTGGGCCGGGGCCGTGAACGCGCCTACGCCTACTTCCTCTACCCGTCCGAGAAGCCCTTGGGCGAGGTGGCGCTGGAACGGCTCAAGGCCGTGGCCACCCACAACGAGCTCGGTGCCGGCATGCAGCTGGCCATGAAGGACCTGGAGATCCGCGGCGCCGGAAACCTGCTGGGCGGTGAGCAGTCCGGCCACATCCAGGGCGTCGGCTTCGACCTCTACATCCGCCTGGTGGGCGAGGCCGTGGCTGACTTCCGCGGCGAGGCCGAGGAGAAGGCCGCCGAGATGAAGATTGAACTGCCGGTCAACGCGCACCTTCCGCACGACTACGTGCCCGGGGAGCGGCTCCGCCTCGAGGCGTACCGCAAGCTCGCGGCTGCGCTCACGAATGAGGCAATCGACGAAGTCCTGGCGGAACTGGTTGACAGGTATGGCGAGCCGCCGCTCCCGGCCCGGAACCTGGTGGCCGTGGCCCGCTTCCGGGTGGGAGCCCGTGAAGCCGGGCTGTCCGATGTTGCCCTGCAGGGCAACTTCATCAAGTTCTCGCCGGCCACCCTTCCTGAATCCAAGGTCATGCGCCTGAACCGGATGTACCCGGGGTCCCAGTCCAAGCCCGCCCTCGATGCCGTGCTCATCCCCAAGCCGAAGACCGCGAGGATCGGGGGCCGGGACCTGCAGGATGCGGAAATCCTGGAATGGGCCAACGGCGTGATCCGGAACATCTTCTCGGACCAACCGGTCACTGTCGCGCCGACCGGGAGCTAGCACTTGATGGGAGGACACCACGCCGCGTCGGGAGCCGCGGCGTGGGTAGCTATTGCCTCAACCGGGCCCTACACCCTTGGCTGGTACCCGCTGGACGCCACTGGCATCCTGATCGGCGGGATGGCGACGGCGGGAACCGCCCTCGTGTGCGACTGGGACCACCGGCACAGCACGGTGGCAAATTCCCTGCCGCCGTTGTCCAATGTGATCGCGGTCGGGATTGAAAACGCCAGCGGCGGGCACCGCCAGGGCACGCACTCCGTCCTCGGGGCAGCCTTTTTTGTCCTTCTCGCCACCCTGGCAGGCCAATTCCAGCTGGAAACGGACTGGGGACTGCTGTCCGTGGGTGCGGGGCTGCTGTGCATGTTCATGATCAACATCGCGGCCAAGGCACTGAAGCTCTTTCCGAAGGCGGGGTTCATCAGCAACTGGATCTTCGCGCTGACCATGGCCGGCCTGGTCACCTGGTTTGCCCCGGACCAGTGGACCTGGCTCCCCATTTCGATGCTGACCGGCGTTGTGGTCCATATCGTGGGCGACCTGGTCACCACGGGAGGAGTGCCGCTGCTGTGGCCACTGGTGGTCAGGCCGCCCAAACCCCTGCGGCGGGTACCGCTGCTGCGCCAGGTCTGGCGGCCCAACGGTGCATTGTCCCTCCCGCTGCTGGGCCGGGCGGGGTCAAAACGCGAGTGGCTTGTCCTGATCCCGGTGAGCGCCTACGCCATGGTGGGGATGTGCATGGCCGGCTGGTCCATAGCGCACAGCCACTGGGGCCGCGCGGCAGAGGCAGCGGTGGCCTGGGCCCGGCTCTGGCTGTAATGCCCGGGCGGCGTCCGCCGGGCATACGACAAAACCCCCGGACAGCGTCCAGGGGTTTTGTGCTGGCTGGTTGGTGTGGGCTAGTGCTCGCCGGCTGAGTCGGAGCGTCCCAGGACGGTCTGCGGAATCCAGAAGGCCAGGGCGAACAGCGCGATGCAGACAGCCATCGGCCAGGGGTTGTCCAGCGTGAGGAAGGAAAGCGAGTACACGGCACCAAGGAACAGCGCGATCATGACCACAAAGAGGAAGACACTGGTTCCCAGCTTGTTCTCGTTCTGCGGGGTCTGCAGCGTGCCCTGATGTGCTCCGCGGCTGGAATCCGTGCCGTCGTTGGACGCCATAATCTTGCTGGACATTCGTTCCTCCTCGGCCCCTCGGGGCTCAATCTGTGGCCGCGTCCGGTTGCTGTCAGTAGCCGGATGAACCCTGTTCACCCTTGACAATGGCAATTCCGGAGCTCGCACCAATACGTGTTGCACCTGCTGCAATCATAGCCTGCGCGTCTGCAAGGGACCGCACCCCGCCGGAGGCCTTGACGCCCAGGCCAGGCCCCACAGTCCTGCGCATCAGGGCGATGTCCTCCACCGTAGCGCCGCCGCCGTTGAAGCCCGTTGAGGTCTTCACGAAGTCTGCGCCTGCCTCCACTGCGGCTTCGCAGGCAAGGACTTTCTGGCTGTCGGTGAGCAGCGCGGTTTCGATGATGACTTTCAGGATGGCCCCGCTGGCGTGCACGGCCTCCGCCACCGAGGCGATGTCCTCGACAAGCGCCCCTTTGTCCCCGGCCCGGGCGGCGGCGATGCTGATGACCATGTCCACTTCGTCCGCACCGTCCAGCACTGCGCCCCGGGCTTCGAAGGTCTTGACGTCGGTGGGGGTGGCACCCAGCGGGAACCCCACCACCGAGCAGGTCAGGACGCCGGATCCCTTGAGGGCCTTCTTCACCGTCTTGACCCAGATGGGATTGACGCATACGGACTTGAAGCCGTATTCAGCTGCTTCCGCACAGACCTTGAGGACCTCAGCCTCACTGGCCTCCGGCTTCAGCAGCGTGTGGTCGATGAAGGACGCTATGCTGCCGGAGCCCGCGGCGCCGGTGGCTGCAGCCTGAACGGAAGGGGTGGCTTCGTTGCTCATGATGGTCCTCTCCAAGGGCCTGTGGGCCGGGCGTTGTAACGCCCGCGACTCGTTTCGCAACCATCTTGCCATACGCTGAAGCGGCCAGAACCACCCCCGACTAACGGCAACGCGCGGTCAGTTTCCGCCCAATCCGAGCCGGTTATCGGGCGGGGAGTGACCCCGCGTTGCTTGATCAGGCCGCCGTCAGCAGCTGGGTGGCACAGGCTCCCGCAGCGGACGCGGCGGCCACCAGGAGTCCCAGCCGGACGCCGTCGAACGCTGCAGCGTCTCCGAGGGCCCAGATGCCCGGTACGGACGTCCGGAAGTCATGGCTGATCACGATCCCGCCGGTGGCCGCCGTCTCCAGGCCGGCACTGGCGGCGAGGTCGTCCCGGGATTCGCGTTCCTCGGCGAGGACCACCAGGTCGCCGTACATGCTGCTGCCGTCCTCGAACACCACCCCGGAGGCTGCAAAGCCCGAGGTTGACGGGGCAGGGATCACGGAGGCCGGGCGGGCCGTGGTGCGGATGGGCCGCACGCCGCGGGCCCGGAGGACCGCCTCTGCCTGGCCGGCTGCGGCGCCGGTGCCCACCAGGATTCCCAGCGGACGCCGGCCCAGCTCCCTGGCCACCTGGCTCACGGCCTCGCCGACGCGGGCGGCGTCGTCGATGGTGGAGTAGCTCAGGCACTGGCCCGCTCCCTCGACGGGGCTGGCCACGGGCGCCGAGCCAGTGGCGATGACCAGCTGGTCGTAGGCAAATTCCATGCCGTCCGCCGTGGCCACCGTGCGGTTCGCGGCGTCGATGTGGCTGGCCGGCTGCCCGAACCTCACCGAAACCTGGGGCAGCATCGCCAGCTCCAGCAGTTCCGCCGGGGTGTCGTCCCGGTTGCTCAGGACTGTGATGGTGCCGGTGAAACGCGCCCGGTCAAGCTGGCTGACCAGTGCCTGGGCAGCCGGGCCTGCACCTGCGATGACGATGCGGGTGGCGGGAGCGGCGGAGGTGGAGGGTGCCGGAGCGGACATGTGCTGGCCCTTTCGCTGGCGGCCGGGAACGGCCGTAACTTCGTGATGGACCCAGCGTAGGCCCGCGCCTTTTCCGGGGTGTTTCCCCGCAGTTGCTGTTTATCAGGGCTGTGTTCGCCAGTATTTACCGGCCGGTAACAGAACCCGTGACGTGCCTCTCATCCGCGTGCGCGGCTGACACATGAGCGCCCGGCTCCGGCCAGGCTAGACGCGGATCCGGTAGCCGCGCTTGACCACGGTCTCCACCAGCCGCCCGTCGGGCAGGGACGAACGGAGCCGGCTGACCGTCATGTCCAGCGCGTGGACGGAACCGCGCAGTTCCAGCAGGTCGGACAGCGACTCGCGGGACAGGACGGCGCCGCCCGCTCCGAGCAGGGCACGCAGGAGCAGCAGGGGAGCGGGCGCCAGTTCCACGAGTTGGCCGTTGATGCGGAGGCTGCGGCCGCGCAGTTCGATGTTCCCGGACCGGGTGTCGAGGCGGCGCACGTGGTTCAGGGCAAGGTGCTCGCACACCAGGCGGATAAGGGCGCCCATCCGGAAGCGCTCCGGGATCAGCGGGGTGACGCCGGCATCCAGCAGCGGCTGCGCGGTGACCGGACCCACCACGGCGGTGGTGACGTTTGTCTTCAGGCTCTCGATCAGCTGCTTGTACACGCCCATCTCGTGGGCGGTGCTCCACAGGGCATCGACGGCGGGCGCGCTGGTGAAGGTGAGGACATCCAGGTTGCCGCTGCACGCAGCCTCAATGAGCCGCGGAAGCCGGTCCTCGCCGTCGGGCTTTACCCAGCGGTAGGGCGTGACCGTCAGGACCGTCGCACCGGACATCCGCAGGCGCTCCAGCTGCCGCACGTCCGTGTAGCCGTGCAGCTGCACCGCGACGGTCTTGCCCCGGACGCCCTCCTTGAGCAGCATGTCCACCAGTGTTGCGGTGGTTTCGTCGCTGCTGATTCCGACGTCGGCAAGGCCGGCCGCGCGCACGGCGCCGCGGGCTTTGGGGCCACGGACGAACATCCGGCAGGCACCCAGGGCGTCCAGCAGCTGCTCGCCGATCCCGAAGGAATCCGCTGCCTCGCACCAGCGGCGCATCCCGTAGGCGGTGGTGGCGATGCAGAGGTCCGGCCTGGCGGCGATGATGGCCTTGGTGTCCTCGATGAGGCGCATGTCCTCCTGCACGGGGGCGATCTTCAACGCTGGGGCGTGCAGCACTTCGGCGCCGCGGCGTTCCAGGGCCTCGATGAGGTCGCTGGAGCGGCGGTCCGAGGTCACGCCGATGCGGAAGCCCTCCAGGGGCGACTCGGCGGAGTCCGGGGCTTCGTCAGCCCTTTGTTCGACCTGCGGCGTTTCGGCCGGTGCAAGTGCAGTCATGGGGGTCAATCCTTTCATGAACCCAGCAGCGAGGCCGCCAGCCTGTCCAGGTCGGCGGCGGCCTCGGCATGCCCGCGGTTGGCCTCAGCCACCCGAACCACCTCGCCGATGACCAGCACGGCAGGGTTGCTGCATCCGGCAGCGGCCGAGGTGATCGTGCCAAGATCCGCGATGGTGGTGCGCTGGCCGGGGCGGTAGCCGCGTTCGACGACGGCCATGGGCATGTCAGCGCGCATCCCCGCCCTGCGCAGGCCGGCAGCCAGCTGGTGGAGGGTTCCGATGCCCATCAGCACGACGATGGTCCCGCCCAGCCCGGCCAGGTGCTTGTGCTCCTTTTCGGTCAGCGGCGCGTGGCCGGAGACCACGGTGAACATGTGGCTGACTTCGCGGTGGGTCACCGGGATCCCGGCGGCGGCCGGGACGGAGATCGCGCTGGTGACGCCGGAGATGACGCGGACCTTGACGCCGGCGGCGACGCAGGCGGCAACTTCCTCGCCGCCGCGGCCGAACACGTAGGGGTCCCCGCCCTTGAGGCGGACCACGTTGTTGCCGGCCAGGGCACTTTCCACCATGAGCTTCTCGATGTCCCCCTGGCTCACCTTGTGGTGGCCGGGCTTCTTCCCGACGTCCACCAGTTCGGCCGAGGTCATGGACGGCAGCTCCTGGTACGGGGCCAGCCGGTCATAGAAGACGACGTCCGCATCACGCAGGGCCTTGATCGCAGCGACCGTGAGGAGTTCGGTGGTTCCGGGTCCGCCGCCCACCAGGGTGACGTGGCCCGCTGGGCCGGCTGCCGGTTCGGCCGCCACCGGGATGCCGGTGGTGCGGCACCGCTCCAGCAGGACCTCCCAGCCGGGCTGTCCGTCGTCGACTGCCGCCACCAGGAAGGGGCGTTCGGGCAGCGGGCCGTCATGGCTTGCCCCCTGGGGGGTGCTGAGGCGGTAGACGACGGCGCCGGCCGCTTCGTAGCGGCGGACGGCCTGGCGGGCAGCGTGGTCGGAGCCGGTGACCAGCACTTCCCGGCCGGTCAGATCAATGCTGAGCTGCATGCCTATGCCTCATTCCCGTTGCTGGGCCGGACGGGGATGGAGGCTCCGATCAGGACTGGCTGCTGGGCGGCCGCCGCCTTTTCCTCCGGGGTGGCGGGGCGCATCTGGCCGCGCTCGTCCGGGACGAAGGTGATGGAGTCGTCTTTCTGGTCGGGGGCGTTGACGAAGGAGCGGAACCGGCGCAGGCGCTCGGGGTCCTTGAGGGTGTCTGCCCATTCGTCAATGTAGGTGTCCACGTGCTTGGCCATGGCGGCTTCCAGGTCCGCGGCGATGCCCAGGGTATCCTTGACCACCACGTCCTCAACGTGCTTGATGCCGCCGTCGAGCTCTTCCTGCCAGCGTGCGGTGCGCTGCAGCCTGTCCGCGGTGCGGATGTAGTACATGAAGTAGCGGTCGATGTACTTGATCAGCGTCTCGTCATCCAGGTCCTTGGCCAGCAGCTGGGCGTGGGCAGGAGTGGCGCCGCCGTTGCCGCCGACGTACAGGTTCCAGCCGTCCGCGGTGGCGATCACGCCGACGTCCTTGCCGCGGGCCTCGGCACATTCACGGGCGCAGCCGGAGACGCCCATCTTGAGCTTGTGCGGGCTGCGGAGGCCGCGGTAGCGCAACTCCAGCTGGATGGCCATGGCCACCGAGTCCTGGACGCCGAACCTGCACCAGGTGGATCCGACGCAGGACTTCACGGTGCGCAGGCTCTTGCCGTACGCCTGGCCGGATTCGAAGCCGGCGTCCACCAGTTCCTTCCAGATCTCCGGCAGCTGCTCGAGCCGGGCGCCGAACATGTCGATGCGCTGGCCGCCGGTGATCTTGGTGTACAGGTTGTACTTCTCCGCGACGGCCGCGATGACACCGAGCTTCTTGGGGGTGATCTCGCCGCCGGCGATGCGGGGGACCACCGAGTAGGTGCCGTCCTTCTGCATGTTGGCCAGGGCGCGGTCGTTGGTGTCCTGCAGGGTGCCGCGGCCGGCGTCCAGGACGTAGGCGCTGTTCTGGCTGGCCAGGATGTTGGCGATGGTCGGCTTGCAGATGTCGCAGCCGGCGCCGGTGCCGTACTTGGCCATGATCTCTTCGAAGGAGGTCAGCTCCAGGACGCGGATGGCATCGAACAGTTCCTGGCGGGACAGTTCGATGTGCTCGCAGAGTGCCTTGGAAACCTCGACGCCGGACTTGGTCAGCTCGGTTTCCAGCAGCTTCTTGAGCATCGGCACGCAGGAACCGCACTGGGTGCCGGCGCGGGTGCAGCCCTTCAGTTCGCCCAGTTCCTGGACGGGGGCGTTGCCCTCGCAGGCGCCGCAGCCGTTGATGGCGTCACGGATGCTTCCGGCAGTGACGTTGTTGCAGGAGCACAGGGTTGCGTCGTCCGGCAGTTCGGTTTCGGGAGCGTCGCCGCCGCCTGCCGCGCTGAGGAAGGCGCCGGGCTCGGCGGGAAGTTCGCGGCCCAGCAGCGGACGCAGGCTCATGTACGGTGTGGCGTCGCCGACGAAGATGCCGCCCAGCAGGGTCTTGGCGTCATCGGTGGTGACGATCTTCTGGTACACGCCGCGGGCCGGGTCGGCATAAACGATTTCGAGGGCGTGCTCGGTCTTGGCGAACGCGTCACCGAAGCTGGCCACGTCCACGCCGGACAGCTTGAGCTTGGTGGCGGTGTCGAAGCCCGGGAAGGTGGCGTCCCCGCCGTGCAGGCGGTCGGCCACGATCTCCGCCATGGTGTTGGCCGGAGCGACCAGGCCCAGGCACATGCCGCCGTAGTTGGCCACTTCGCCGATGGCCCAGATGCCCGGCACTTCGGTTTCGCAGTAGTCGTTGATGACCACGCCGCCGCGGGGACCCAGGCTGAACACCTGTTCCTCGCCCTCGGCGGCGCGGAAGAGTTCGTCGCGGGGCCGGACGCCGATGGCCACAATGACCATGTCCGCGTCGATGATGCGGCCGTCCGCCATGAGGACGCCGGTGACCTGCCCGTCGTCGTCCGAGAGAACCTCGGACGGGAACACGCCGCCGTGGACCTCAAAGCCCTTGGCCTTGATGAGCCGGCCCATGGCCTGGCCCGCGCCTTCGTCCAGCTGTGTGGCCATCAGCCACTGCGAACCGTCGATGACGATGGGGTTGGCGCCCAGCTGCTCGGTGCCGGCGGCGGACTCGAGGCCCAGGAGCCCGCCGCCGATGGTGACGGCGTTGACCTTGCGGCCCAGCTTCTCCTTCAGCCCGGCGATGGCCTCGTTGATGGCCCACACGTCTTCGAGGGTGCGGTAGACGTGCGTGTGTTCGGCGCCCGGGATGGGCAGGCGGGCAGCATTCGAACCGGTGGCAACCACCAGTTCGTCATACTCGAAAGTGTTGCCGGCAGCGGTTTCCACGCTCTTGGCTTCGGCGTTGATCTTGACGACACGCTCGCCGGTCCTGAGTTCCAGGGAAGGGTGCTCCCACATGGCCGCCGTCCCCAACGTCAGGTCGACGTCTTTGTCTGTGAGGGCCTTGGACAGGGCCACCCGGTCGTAGGGGAGGTGGGCTTCCTCAGTGAGGACCGTGACATGCCAGCCATCGAGGCCACGGGCATGCATGGCGTCCGCAAAACGGTGGGCCGCGGGGCCGCCGCCGGCGACGACGATGCGGCGCGGAGTCTCTGTGCTTGAAGTCTGTTCGGTCACTGATGGGCCTTTCGCATGGGCCGCAGGCAGTTTTCCTGCAGCCTTCTCTGACGAGCTGTCCATTCAGACTAGGGAGGCGCAGTTTCGCTTCAGTTTCCCAATTGTTTCGTCAACTTAACTTCTGCATCACGAACGCATTTCCGGCCGCGTGAGGTGTCTTTTACGTTGTGGACACATTCACTGCATGCCTCTGAAACACCGCGGGCCTAGCGTGGATCACGGCCGCAGAGGTGGCCAATGAGCAGGACTACACGCACAGGGAGAGGAGCCGGACATGACGGCAACACTGGAACTTGGGGCACTCGAAGCCGGCATGGATGAGGCTGTCTCCGGCATTGCCGGCTGGCACACCGTCTGCCGGGTGGACGACTTGGAGGTTGCCTGGGGTGAAGCCGCCCTGATCGCGGGACGCCAGGTTGCACTCTTCCGCACCGGCGCCGACGAGGTTTTCGCGGTGGCCCATGAGGACCCTGCAACGGGCGCCCATGTCATGGCACGCGGGATCCTGGGCTCACGCGGCGAGCGTCCCACCATCGCTTCGCCGCTGCACAAAGAGGTCTACGACCTTGAAACGGGTGAATGCTTCAGCAGCCCGGACCTGAGCCTTGCCACATTCCGGACCCGCATTGCAGGCGGAGTCGTGGAGATCGAGCTGTAGCAGGGGCTAGAGCCCCAGGGCTTCGCTGACGTCGCGGAGCACCTCGTCCAGCGCGGCCCGCGCCGCCTGCCGGGCGGCGGGCAGTTCGGCCGCGGACCCCACGTGGTGGATCACCTCGAGGTAGCACTTGAGCTTGGGCTCGGTGCCGCTGGGCCGGATGATCACCCTGGTGAGGTTCCTGGTGACGTACAGGAGGCCGTCAGTGGGCGGAAGCCCGTCGCTGCCCTCGGCAAGATCGGCATAAACCTCAACTGCGGATGACCCGAACGTTTCCGGCGGGGAAACCCTCAGCCGATTCATCATGGCGTCCAGCAGCCCCAGGTCCGCAACCCTGATGCTGAGCTGGTCGCTGGCGTGCAGGCCGTGCTGCAGGTAGAGCTCGTCCAGGGTGTCAAAGACGGATTTGCCGTCAGCCTTGGCGGCCGCGGCAAGTTCGGCAATGAGGAGGGCAGCCGAAATGCCGTCCTTGTCCCGCACCAGGTCCGGGGCCACGCAGTATCCCAGCGCTTCCTCGTAGCCGTACACCAGCCCGGGAACCCGGGAAATCCACTTGAAACCGGTGAGGGTTTCCTGGTGGGCGTATCCGGCTGCCGCAGCGATGCGGGCCAGCAGCCTGGAGGACACGATCGAATTCGCGAACACGCCCTTGCCGCCCTCGTCCGCGCCGCCGTCGTCCTTTCCTCCGCCCGCGGCAAGCCGGGCGGCTATGTGCGCGCCAAGCAGCGCGCCCACTTCGTCCCCGCGGAGCATCCGCCAGGCCCCGGTGTCCGGGTCCTTGGCCGCAACGGCGGCCCGGTCGGCATCCGGATCATTGGCGATCACGATGTCCGCGGCCTGCCGCTCAGCGGCCTCCAGCGCGAGGTCAAGTGCCCCGGGCTCTTCCGGATTCGGGAAGCTGACAGTGGGAAAGTCCGGGTCCGGCTCGGCCTGTTCCGCCACCAGCGTGATGTCCGTGAAACCTGCCGCGTTCAGCACTGCCAGTGCGGTCCCGCCGCCCACGCCGTGCAGGGGGGTCAGGACAATGCGCAGGTCGCGGGCCGGGAAGTGGTCCGGCAGGGCCAGCCCGGCGGTCGCCCGTTCGTAGTCTGAAGCGATGGAGCTGTCCAGGAGGGTCCAGCCGGCAGGGGCCAGGGTGATGGATTCCAGCGGCCCCACGGCGTTGATCCTGGCCGCGATCTCGGCATCGTAGGGGGCCACGATCTGGGCACCGTTGCCGCTGTCCGCCACGGCGTGGCGGCCCAGGTACACCTTGTAGCCGTTGTCCTGGGGAGGATTGTGGCTGGCGGTCACCATGACCCCGCCGTCGCACTCCAGCTCCCGGACCGCGTAGGCCAGCAGGGGAGTGGGCAGCGCCGCGGGCATCAGGAAGGTCTCGATTCCGGCGGCCGTGAAGATGGCGGCAGTTTCTTCCGCGAAGATGTCTGAGTTGTAGCGGGCGTCGTAGCCGACGACGGCGCGCGGCCGCGTTCCCGGCGAGGCCTCGGCCACCGCCGAGAGCAGGAAGTCCGCGAGGCCGGCAGCGGCCCGCCGCACCACCACCCGGTTCATCCGGTTCGGGCCCGGCCCCAGGGCGGCCCGGAGCCCCGCCGTGCCGAACTGCAGTGTGCCGCGGAAGCTGTCCGCCAGTTCCTGGCGTGCGGCGGGGACGCCGTTGTCGACGAGCTGGACGAGTTCCAGGAGGGAAGCCGATGTGACGGGATCCGGGTCTTGGGCAGCCCATTCGCGGGCTTCATTGAGCAGGCGGAAATCGGCATCGGAAGACGTCATGGGCCTAACGCTATCGTCATTGGCCGCCGAAGCCGTGCCGCCTCCCGCGGAAAAGCGGAAAATTCACCGCAGGGCTGTCCCGCGTCAGAGCCGGGCGATGATTTCGGCGAGCAGCTTGGAAATCCGCGGCCCCGCCGCCTGTCCGGACTCGATGACTTCCTGGTGGCTCAAGGGCCGGGGGCTGATGCCGGCGGCAAGGTTGGTGACCAGCGAGATGCCGAAGACTTCCATCCCTGCGTGCCGCCCGGCGATGGCCTCCAGCGCCGTGGACATGCCCACCAGGTCCGCGCCGATGCGCTTGGCGTACTGCACCTCGGCCGGCGTCTCGTAGTGCGGGCCGGGGAACTGCGCATACACGCCCTCCTCCAGGGAGGCGTCAACCTCCCTGGCCAGGCCGCGGATCCGCGCCGAGTAAAGGTCCGTGAGGTCCACGAAGGTGGCGCCCTCCAGCGGAGAGGCGGCGGTGAGGTTGATGTGGTCGCTGATCAGCACGGGAGTTCCCGGGGTCCACTGTTCCTGCAGGCCGCCGCAGCCGTTGGTGAGCACCAGGGTTTTGCAGCCCGCCGCCGCGGCTGCGCGGATGCCGTGCACCACCGCGCGCACGCCCTTGCCCTCGTAGTAGTGCGTCCTTGCGCCCAGGACCAGGGCCCTCTTGCCGCCCTTGGTCAGCACCGAGCGGATGGTGCCCACGTGGCCCTCCACGGCAGGAGCATGGAAGCCTGGAACTTCTTCCGCGGACAGGGTCGCGGTGGTCTCGCCGATCAGGTCGGCCGCCTCAGCCCAACCGGAGCCGAGCACGAGGGCGACGTCGTGGCTGTCCACGCCTGTTTCCTCGGCGATGTAGTCGGCGGCGGCATGTGCGGCCGCGAAGGGATCGGTGTTCAGGAAGTCAGTTGTACTCACTGGTACAAGCTATCCTGCCGCCTGCGCTGGCGCCCACCCCGGCCGCCCGCCCTGCCGTCCGCCTTCCTGCGAGGTCCTGAGAGACCGTTTTCTTTGGCGGTGCGGGGGAGTTGCAGGAGAATGGTGGATTGTGACTACGCATCCAGATTTCAGCTCGCCCCGGATCGCAATCCTGGGAGGTGGTCCCGGCGGGTACGAAGCCGCCATGGTGGCCGCCTCGCTCGGGGCGCAGGTCACCATCATCGAGCGGGCCGGGCTGGGCGGATCAGCGGTGCTGACCGACGTCGTCCCGTCCAAGACCCTGATCGCCACCGCGGACCTCATGACGCGCGTCGGCGAGGCGGGCGAGCTGGGAGTGAAATTCGACGTCGACGGCGGCGACTTTGTCCCGGTAATGCGCGCCGACCTCAAGCACATCAACGACCGGCTGCTGAACCTCGCGCGCAGCCAGTCCAAGGACATCCATGACGGCCTGGAGCACCAGGGAGTGCGGATCCTTGCCGGATCCGGCCGCCTGCTGGACGACCACACCATCGAGGTCCTCACGGCGGAGGGCACCGAAACAGTTGAAGCGGACACGATCCTGCTCGCCGTGGGTGCCCACCCGCGCGAGCTTGCCACGGCCAGGCCGGATGGCGAGCGGATCCTCAACTGGACGCAGATCTACGACCTCGATGAACTGCCTGAGGAACTGATCGTGGTGGGTTCCGGTGTCACGGGCGCAGAATTCGCCTCCGCGTACAACGGCCTGGGGTCCAAGGTGACGCTGATTTCGAGCCGTGACCGCGTGCTTCCCGGGTCCGACGTGGATGCTGCAGTGGTGCTGGAGGAAGTGTTCGAGCGCCGCGGCGTCCGCGTCCTGTCCCGTTCCCGCGCGGAGACCGTGGAGCGCACGGACGACGGCGTGCTGGTTACCCTGAGCGACGGTTCCAAGGTGACGGGCAGCCACTGCCTGCTGTGCCTGGGCTCCATCCCCAACACGGCCGGAATCGGCCTCGAGGAGGCCGGAGTGGCGCTCAGCGAGAGCGGCCATATTAAAGTCGACGGCGTTTCACGCACCTCCGCGCCCAACATCTACGCCGCAGGCGACTGCACCGGCGTGCTCCCGCTGGCCTCCGTCGCGGCAATGCAGGGGCGCATTGCAGTGGCCCACTTCATGGGCGACACCGTTACGCCGCTCAAGCTGCACCAGGTGGCGTCCAACATCTTCACCTCGCCGGAAATTGCCAATGTTGGCGTTTCCGAGGCCGAGATCGATTCCGGCAAGTACCAGGGCGACGTCATCAAGCTCTCGCTGCGCAGCAACGCCCGCGCCAAGATGCGCAACCACCGGGACGGCTTCGTGAAGATCTTCGCCCGCAAAGGCTCAGGCACCGTCATTGGCGGGGTGGTGGTGGGACCGAACGCGTCCGAATTGATCTTCCCAATCTCCATCGCGGTGAAGCAGAAGCTGCACGTTGACGACGTCGCCAGCACCTTTACCGTCTACCCATCCCTGAGCGGATCGATCTCGGAAGCGGCGCGGCGCCTGCACGTGCATCTGTAGTCCATAGGTAAGGGCCCAAAGTCCCCTGCCGGGTTGCGCCCCATTGCTACACTCTGCTCATGGTTGGGCTTCCCTTCACGGGAAACGGGCTGGTGCATGCCGGCTTCGTCGGGCTGGGAATCCTCGCAGCCCTGCTGTTCTACGCCTATGAAAAGCGCCGCCGCGGCCTGTCCGATCCACGGCTGTGGCCCATTGCCGGTTTCGCAGTAGCCTTCGGGGCCGTTGGTTCCAGGGTGCTCACGTGGGACTTTTCCCGCGGGGTTTCGTTGGCTGAGTGGTGGGGCAATGGTGACCGGAGTATCCTGGCGGGCCTTGTCGGGGCCTGGCTTGGCGTCCTCCTGGCGAAACGGCTGACGGGGTACCGGGAAAAGACCGGTGATCTCATCGCACCCGCGGTTGCCCTGGCGCTGATCATTGGGCGGGTAGGCTGCCTCCTCACCGAGTTGCCCGGGACTCCGACCGGCGGCGCGTGGGGGATTGTCCTCACCCCCGCGCAGGCTGCTCTGGTGAACGGATCCCCTGGCGTGGGGCTGCATCCGTCCTTTGCCTATGAAATTGCCTTCCATCTTGCCGCGTTCGGGGCAATGTGGCGTTTTCGGGACAGCCTGCCTCATCCTGGCGACCTCTTCATCTGCTACGTGGCTTCCTACGCCCTGTTCCGCTTCGGCGTGGAGTTCGTCCGCGGCAATGAAGTGCTCTGGCTGGGGATGAGCCGGCCGCAATGGTTCCTGTTGGCTGTCCTCCCTTTGCTGTTCTGGCGGATGCAGCGGGTGTTCGGGAAACCACTCCGCCCGAAGTTGGAAGGAAAAATGGCATGAGCGAGGACAACCCCGACGTTCCGCGGAACCCGCCCCCACCGCCCGGGCGTGAGGAGCCGCCCGCCGAACCAAGGCGCGGTTCCATGGGGCTCGGAATCCTGGTGGGGGCTGCTGCCCTTTATGCCCTCTATTTCGGGACAACGAGTGGCATTGCTCCGGATGAAGGGTATAAGACCTTCCTCGCTGGGCCCGCCGCATTAATACCAGTGGCAGCCTACCTGGGGCTGGCCGTTGTGCTTGCAGTCCAGCCCCGCACGTCCCGGCTGGGTGCGGGGCTGCTTATTGGCCTGGGGATCTTCACCCTGCTCGGCGGCGGGATCTGCGTTGGAGCCCTCGCGCGGATGCGAGCCTGAGATGAACCCGTCCTCTGCGTCCCCGGCACGGATCCTGCCCGGCCCCGGCCAACCGCTGCGCGGCGACCGGATCCACCGGTACGTCACAGCATTCTGTCCCTATTGCCACGAAACGAATCGACCGCTCGCACAGGTGCGGCGGCTCTCCGGCGCGCTGCTGATCCGGGATGACCGGGTGTGGCTGGAACGCGGCTGCCCGGACCACGGGCTGGTCAGCACCTTGTACGACGAGTCTCCGGAAATCCTGCGCTACCTGGAGAAGTGGCAGGCGCCGACCAAGCAGCACATCCCTGACCAGGCCGGTAATTACCGCCAGATACCCGAGGCGTATGCCTACGGGCTTCCGGCAATGCAGACGCAGCACACCTGCATCCTCCTGCAGGACATCATCGAGCACTGCAATTTGCGCTGCCCCACCTGCTTCACAGCATCGGGCCCGCAGCTACAGGGCGTCGCGCCCCTGGACCAGGTGCTGGCGAACGTTGACACCCGGCTTTCCCGTGAGAATGGGCGCCTGGATGTGCTGATGCTGTCCGGCGGGGAACCGACGCTCTACCCGCAGCTAGCCGAACTGCTGGCGGAGCTGGTTGCGCGGCCGATTGTCCGGATCATGGTGAACAGCAACGGCATGCTGCTCGCCACCGACGATGAGTTGCTCTCGCTGCTGGCCAGGCACCGGGACCGTGTGGAGGTCTACCTCCAGTACGACGGGCCGTCGAAGGAGGCCTCGGTCCACCACCGCGGCGGTGACCTGACGCGCTTCAAGGACGCAGCGATCTCACGCCTCTCCGAGGCGGGCGTCTTCACCACGCTGACCATGACGGCAACCCTCGGCGTCAACGACGGCGAGGTCGGCGCCGTCGTCATGCGCGCCTTGGAGACCCCGTTTGTCGGTGGAGTCGCATTGCAACCGGTGTTTGGTTCAGGACGCGGGCACGGCATCGACCCCATGGACCGGCTCACGCATACGGGCGTACTCCAAAGGCTCGCGGAGCAAACCAACGGCGTAGTTTCCTGGCACGACCTGACAGCCCTGCCGTGCTCGCATCCGCACTGCGCGTCCGTCGGGTACATGCTGAAGGACGATTCCGGAACGTGGCGATCGCTCGCTGCCCTGATCGGGCATGACCAACTGCTGGCATGGCTCGAGCTGCATCCTGACAGCATTGCCAACCGTATCGCCGACAGCGCAGTCCCGCTTGAACTGCGCAGCCTCATGAAGTCTTCGCTTCTCGACCTGCTCAGCGAGCAGTCTTCCCTTTCCCATCCGCGGACAGCCGATCTTTGGAAAAACATCTGCACCCAGTGCGACCTTGGCATCGGTACTCTCACCACGCTTGCCGCCGGCAAGCTTCCGGGCCAGCAACAGCGGCTGCGCCGGCTCCTCGCAGAGCGGGTCACCAGGATCATGGTGAAACCGTTCATGGATATGTCCACCATGATCGAGGAACGGCTCACCCAGTGCTGCGTGCACGTGGGAACCAAGAGCGACACCGGTGACCACCAGTGCGCTCCTTTCTGCGCAGTCCAGGCATGGCCAGCCCTGGCGGTGCAGCGGATGAGCACGGCCACTGGCCAACAGCTTCTCCCGGTCCGCCAGGTTTAAGGAGGAATGATGAGCTCTGCCTCGGATGCCGGGCGCATTGCAGCGGGGGCACTGCCGTCGGAGCTTGTGGCGTCCGGGAGGGCCCCGCACCCGTCCCGCAGCGGCGCAGGCCATGACAACCAGCCCACGGCACCGTACGATCCGCTGCGCCTGTGCATTTTCGCCACTATCGCCCTGCTCGGCTGGGTGGCCGGCCCCGCAGCGCTGACGGTGTTCGCAGCCATCGGGTTCGCCGGCTACTGGAAAGCCCGGCGCAATGGCCTCAAGAAGTCAAACTGCTATCTTCAGGACACCAGGCTGGTACTGACGTATCTGGGAGCCCTGCTCGGGGCCGGGCTCTGGGGAATTTATGCCCTGGTGGCCGGTTTCCTTGGCCCTTGACCATGCGCACATATTCGGCAGCAATGAATCAACCGGTATGAAAGGTTAGGTACCAGCAATGACAACAGCACTTGTGAGGCCGCGCCGCGGCAAGATGATTGGCGGCGTCTGCGCAGCCCTGGCAGCCCGCTTTGGACTCCCGAAATTCCTGGTCCGGCTGGGCTTCGTGATCTTTGGGCTGGTAGGGGTAGGCGAACTCGCCTACATCGTGCTGTGGATCATCATTCCCAAGGAACCGGCGTAACCACACATGCTGGCCGGGGGCCGGGTCCCGGGCCGGAAGGCCTGCGGACCGGTCCGCGCCGCTGGGACGTTGTGCCCTAGTCTTCCGCTGCGCCCTGAACGCACAGTTGAGCATGGCTAAGATCCATATTCCCTACGGCAGCCTTGAAGGGCAGACAGCCCACATAGCCGAGTACATCGCGGACGTCATCCGGGCCCACGGGCACCAGGCCGAAACGGTGGACCTCAAGCACAACACGGGCAGGCTTCCGGACGGGCAGGACGGCGTCATCGTGGCGGCATCGGTGCACATGGGCAAGCACGAGGGCTTTGTTGCCGACTTCGTCCGCGAAAACCGCACGGAACTAGACCAGGTGCCCTCCGCCCTGGTTTCGGTCAGCCTGGCCGCCCACGGGGACGAAGCCAACGCGGAAAGCCAGGTGAAGCAGTTCGAGGAGGAGACCGGCTGGCATCCCCGGCACGTGGCAATGTTCGGCGGTGCGCTCCTGTACACCCGGTACAACTTCCTGAAGCGCCAGCTGATGAAGAAGATCGTCAAGGACAAGGGATCCCAGGACCTCGACACCTCCCGCGACTACATCTATACCGAATGGGACGGCGTAAAGCACTTCACGGAGGATTTCCTGGCCAGGCTGGCGAATCCGGCAAACCCCTCCTAGGGCGGCTGGAGAACCTCAACCCCCAGGCCCAAATTCAGGCGGCTGAGACCGCCTGGAAGTGTTTTTCGATGAGCCCCTTAATATCCTCGTGGCAGCCGCCGCAGCCCGTGCCCGCCCTTGTTGCCTTGGACACGTCTGCCACCGTGGAGCAGCCTTCCTCAACTGCGCCCTGGATGGCGGCTCCGCTGACGCCCGCGCACCGGCATACGGTGCCGGCGGGATCGGCGGGACCCGTGCCGGGCAGCTGGTCCGGGCCGTCAAGGCGCAGCAGCAGGGACCGGTCTGCCGGCAGTTCGGCGCTGCGTTCGAACAGCCCCACAAGCTCGGCGGCGGTGCGTGGCATGCCCACAGCCACCAGCCCTTCAAGAACGCCGCCGCGGGTGGTCATCTTCACGTAGCGGCCGTGCTCCGGATCCGCCCACTGGGCAACCTGGAGGCGCGGGCGCCCGTCCACGGCACCGGCGGACAGTGCTTCCTCGTCCCACGGCTCGGCAGCGTTGTCCCCGGCCACGGCCATGTTCATGCCGCGTGCCTTCAGGACGATGACGCCGGCCTGCTCCGCAGGCAGTTCCGGCAGGACTTCGGCTTGCTCCGGCGTGCCTGCGGCCAGGAGGGCCAGGTATTCGGCCAGCCATTCGGCCTGGCGCCAGCCCGGCCCCACCAGGCCCGACGGTCCTTTAGCATTGCGGCAGGATGCGCAGCCAGGGTCCGGGCAGCGCACCTCCGCGCAGTCGCCGATGGCGAAGATGTGCGGCTCGTGGTGGGCGCGGAGCTTGTGGTCCACCAGGATTCCTGCGGACGTGGAAAGCCCGCAGCCCTCGGCCAGCTCCGTTCGGGGACGGACGCCGCAGGACAGCACCAGGAGGTCGCCGTCGATCGCTGACTTGTCATCAAGCAGCAAAGCGGAGAAACCGCCGTCGGGAGCGTTGTGCTCCACCCCGGTGGAGCGGGCATTGCCGGCCATCCGGACGCCGCAGCGGCGCAGGCTGGCAGCCAGGACGGCGCCGCCGCCGCGGTCGATGTTGCGTCCCAGGGGGTGGGGCCCGTTGTGGACCACGGTGACGGTGGCGCCTTCTTCGGCCGCGGCCAGGGCCGTCTCCAGGCCCAGGACGCCGCCGCCCAGGACCACTACCCGCTTGCCGCCCTCCACTGCCTGGCGCAGCACGTCGGCGTCACGCAGGTCGCGCAGCGCGGTGACGCCGGCCGGAAGGACAGGGTGGGTGGGGTCCGGGTTGATGCCGGTGAGGTTGGGAATGACCGGGCGTGAGCCGGTGGCAAAGACCAGGCGGTCGTAGTGGACTGCTGCGCCGTCGGAGAGGATGACCTGCTGCCGGGCCCGGTCCACCCTGCGGACGCGGAGGCCGAGGCGGACGTCCACACCGTCGCCGGCCAGGGCGTCCGCGTCGGAGAGTGCCAGGGCATCGGCCGTGGTGCGTCCCACACCGAGGTCGGCGACGAGAACCCGGTTGTAGGCTGCTTCAGCTTCCTCGCCCACCACAATCAGGGTGGCCAGGCCGGTGCGGACCGCGGGCAGGAGTTCGTCCACCAGCCGGGCCGCCACCGGGCCGAATCCCACAATGACAATCTGCTCGCTCATGAGGCCTCCGTCGTTTGAAGCACGTTGGTGGAGAGGGGAACGGCCACGGGCCGGACCCACACGGTGTTGAACTTGAATTCGGGCATCCCGGAGATGGGGTCCGTGGCCGCCTCGGTGAGGCGGTTGGCGCTCTCCAGTTCGGGGAAGTGGAAGGGCAGGAAGACCGTCTCGGGACGGATGGCGTTGCTGAGTTGGGCCCGGCACACCACTTCGCCGCGCTCGTTGGCCACCGACACGAGCGCGCCTTCGGTGATGCCCATCGATGCTGCGGCTGCCGGATGGATCTGCACCTGTGCCTCCGGCTGCGCTGCCAGCAGTTCCGGCACCCGTCGGGTCTGCGCGCCGGACTGGTAGTGCTCCAGGAGTCGGCCCGTGATCAGTGTCATGGTCTTGGCAGCTGTGCCATCCCCTGCAGGGGGCGCAGCAGGAGTACGACGGCGGCGCGGCGTCACCGGGACCATCACGGCTTTGCCGTCAGCGTGCGCGAAAGCGTCCTGGAACAGGCGCGGCGTGCCGGTGCTGCCGGCGGGGTAGGGCCAGTAGGCGGCCTCCCCGCGGTCCAGCATGGCGTAGTCGATGCCCGAGTAGTCGGCCAGCCCGCCGGCGGAGGCCAGGCGGAGTTCCTCGAAGACGGTTTCGGGGTCTTCGCTGTAGGTGGACGGTGCGTCCAGGGCCTCGGCCAGCCGCGCCATGATCCAGAGTTCGCTACGGGCACCCGGCGGGGGCGCAAGGGCGCGGCGGCGGCGCAGCACCCGCCCTTCGAGGTTGGTCAGGGTGCCTTCCTCCTCCGCCCACTGGAGCACCGGGAGGATGAGGTCCGCCTCGGCTGCGGTCTCGGACATAAAGAAGTCGCAGACCATCAGGAAGTCCAGGCTGCGGAGCCCCTGGATCACTGCGTTCGCGTCGGGGGAAGCCACGGCGATATTGGAGGCGTGGACGAAAAGGCAACGGACGCCGTCGGGCTTTCCCAGTGACTGAAGCAGCTGGACGGCGGGCAGGCCGGGGCCGGGAATAAGTTCCTCGGGAACGCCCCAGACGCCGGCTACATGGGCGCGGGCGGCGGGGTCGGTGATCTTGCGGTAGCCGGGGAGCTGGTCCGCCTTCTGGCCATGCTCGCGGCCGCCCTGGCCGTTGCCCTGGCCGGTGAGGGTGCCGTAGCCGCTGCGGGCGGAACCGGGCAGGCCCAGCAGGAGGCTCAGGTTGATGGCCGCCGTTGCGGTATCGGTGCCGTCGACGTGCTGTTCCACGCCGCGGCCGGTGAGGATGTAGCTGCCGCCCTGGCGGGCCCCGGCGGCGAGCCGGCGGGCTGTTTCCCGAATGAGTTCGGCCGGGACGCCGGTGAGGGACTGGACGCGTTCGGGCCAGAAGGAGTTGACGCTGCGGGCTACGGCGCTGTAGCCGGAGGTGCGTTCCTCCAGGTAGGAAGTGTCCACCAGGTTCTCGTGGATGACCACGTGGGAGATGCCCAGCAGGAGGGCCAGGTCGGTGCCCGGCAGGGGCTGGAGGTGGAGGCCTCCGCCGTCGGCCGTGAAGGCAGCTGTGGCGGAGCGGCGGGGATCGACCACGATCAGCCCGCCGGCGTCGCGCGTTCCCTTGAGGTGCTGCACAAAGGGCGGCATGGTCTCGGCCACATTCGAGCCCAGCATCAAAATGGTGCTGGCGGTGTCCAGGGACTCCAGCGGGAACGGCAGGCCGCGGTCGATGCCGAAGGCCCGCATCCCGGCAGCCGCGGCGGAGGACATGCAGAAGCGGCCGTTGTAATCGATCCTCGACGTGCCCAGGGCGAGCCGGGCGAACTTGCCCAGCATGTAGGCCTTTTCGTTGGTCAGGCCACCGCCGCCGAAAACGCCGACGGCGTCCGCCCCGTGGCGTGCGCGGGCATCCTTCACCGCGGCGACTGCAAGGTCCAGGGCCTGCTCCCAGCTGATGGGGCGGTGGACGCCGTCGGGGCCTTTCAGCAGCGGCTCGGTGATCCGGCCGGCGTGGTTCAGGAGGCTGGGGGACGTCCAGCCCTTGCGGCAGAGGCCGCCGCGGTTGGTGGGGAAATCCCGTCCTTGGACTGTGAGCGGAACGTTGGTGGGCGCCTGGGGCGCTTCATGTTCCGCTGCGGGTGGTGCGGACACGGGGACTGGCCCCGGCTGGGAAGCCGGGGCCAGGCCCGTTGGAGACGTGAGCGTCATGGCGCACTGCAGGGCGCAGTAAGGGCAGTGCGTGTCGGCGCTTGTGGTCATGTTAGACGTGTCCCATCGCATTTCGGTTGGCGTTGCGGATGTAGCAGGCCCAGCAGACAACCAGCATCAGGACATACGCTCCGACGAAGCCGTAGAAAGCGGATGTGTAGGAGCCGCTGGCGGAGTTCGATGCGTTCAGTACCTGGGGGATCACGAATCCGCCGTAGGCGCCGATGGCCGAGATGAGGCCAAGGGCCGAGGAGGCCAGGCGCTGGGTGGCTACGGAGCTGGCGCCGTTCTTTGCTGCCCGGCTGGAGGTGGCGAAGATGACCGGGATCATCCGGTACGTGGCGCCGTTTCCAAAGCCGCTGGCGGTGAAGAGCATCAGGAAGAGCGCCAGGAAGAGCCAGAAGTTCTTCAGCGGCAGGGTCCAGATCATGGTCAGGGTGATCACGGCCATGGAAGCGAATGCCGCGATGGTCATGCGGGCGCCGCCCATCCGGTCAGCCATCCGTCCGCCGTAGGGCCGGGCCAGGGAACCCACCAGCGGGCCGAGGAACGCGAGGGACAGTGCCACGGTCCCCACTCCGATCGAGGAGAAGGCCGGGAAGTAGTCCTTGATGAGCTTGGGGAAGACACCGGCGAATCCGATGAACGAACCGAAGGTGCCGATGTACAGCAGTGCCATGATCCACAGGTGCGGTTCCTTCAGCGCTGCGATCGAACCGGCCACGTCACCCTTGGCGCTGGTGAGGTTGTCCATGTATTTGAAGGCGCCGAACGCGGCGATCAGGATGAAGGGGACCCACATCCAGCCGGCCATGGGGAGGTTGACGCTGCCGACGGCGAGCATGGTGATCACAATCGGGACGGCGAGCTGTGCCACGGCGGCACCCATGTTGCCGCCCGCAGCGTTCAGGCCCAGTGCCCAGCCCTTTTCACGGGCGGGGTAGAAGAACGTGATGTTGGCCATGGAGCTGGCAAAGTTGCCGCCGCCGAAGCCGGCCAGGGCTGCCACGAGGAGCATGACGCCGAAGGGGGTTTCCGGGTTGGACACGCAGAGTCCGAGGCCGATGGCGGGGATCAGGAGCAGCAGGGCGGACACGATGGTCCAGTTGCGGCCGCCGAAGCGGGGAACCATGAAGGTGTAGGGGATGCGGAGGGTTGCGCCCACCAGGCTGGGCATGGAGATGAGCCAGAAAATCTCGGAGGTGGAGAACGTGAAGCCTGCTGCGGGCAGCTGGACCACAACGATGGACCAGAGCTGCCATACGACGAAGCCGAGGAATTCGGCGAAGATGGACCAGTTGAGGTTGCGGCGGGCAATGGTGCGGCCGGCGGTTTCCCACTGCTCCTTGTTCTCGGCATCCCAGTTGGCGATCCAGCGGCCGGGGCGGAATTCAAGGGCGGGGGAGTCTGTGGTGCGGGTGGTGCCGGGCTGTGCGCTGGCGGCTGCGGAACCTTGTACGTCGAGGTCAAGGGAATTGCCGGTGCCGGCATCAGCGGTGCGATCAACAGTCACGGTGTACCTCCTTCGGGGGATGTTGTTCCTCCAAGGTAAAGAAGCCGCGTTTCACGGACCGACGATGTTTGTTAACGCGCTGTGACATTTGCCTATCGGCGGCCATGGGCCGCTGTTAGGCGAGGGTTAATGGCCAAAAATGAGACGGACTGCATCTGTCCGCATGCTGGACCTTTTGTCCATTCACTGGAACGCGGGAACTAATATTGGACTCTAACTATTTCGACCCGGAGCACGACTGCTGCCTCCGGACGGTTCTCACGAAAGCGTTTACCTATGTCATCCACCGAAACCTCCACGGTGCCCGGATCCCCGCAGCCCGTGAACTCCCGGGGCCGCGTGATCGTAGCCAGCCTGATCGGCACCACGGTCGAGTTCTACGACTTCTACGTCTACGCCACGGCCGCGGTGCTCGTCTTTCCGCAGCTGTTCTTCCCCAACCAGAACGAAACAACCCAGCTCCTGAGCTCCTTTGCGGTATTCGGTGTGGCCTTCGTGGCCCGCCCGCTCGGCTCGATCGTCTTTGGCCACTTCGGCGACAAGTTCGGCCGCAAGGGCACGCTGGTGGCATCCCTGCTCACCATGGGTATTGCCACCTTCCTCATCGGCTGCCTGCCCACCGCCCTGGTTCCGGGCTGGGCGTTCTGGGCCCCCGCGCTGCTGGTGGTCATGCGCTTCGCCCAGGGCCTGGCCCTGGGTGGTGAATGGAGCGGCGCTGCGCTCCTGGCCACCGAGAATGCGCCCGCGAACAAGCGGGCCATCTACGGCACCTTCCCCCAGCTGGGCGCCCCCATCGGCTTCATCATCGCCAACGTGATCTTCCTGGTGTTCAGCTACGCACTCTCCCCGGCCGACTTCCAGGCCTGGGGCTGGCGCGTTCCCTTCCTGCTCAGTGCCGTCATGGTCATCATCGGCCTGTACGTCCGGCTCAAGCTGATCGAAACCCCCGCCTTCACCAAGGTGATCGAGTCCAACGAGGTCGCCAAACTGCCGCTGGGCCGGGTGTTCAAGACCAGCTGGCGCCAGCTCATCCTGGGTACGTTCATCATGCTCGCCACCTACGTGCTCTTCTACCTGATGACCACCTTCACCCTGACCTACGGCACCCGCCCCGCCAGCCTCGAGGCCGCCAGGGCCGCGGCTGAAAAGGCCGGCAAGCCTATGTCGGAAGCGGCCGCCGCCGCGTTCGTCCCAGGCCTGGGCTACACCCGCAACGACTTCCTGTGGATGCTGATCGCCGGCGTCGTCTTCTTCGGCATTTTCACGCTGGTCTCCGGACCGCTGGCCGAGAAGTACGGCCGCCGCAAGATGCTCCTGGCCGTCACCGGCGGCATCTTCGTCTTCGGCCTGCTGTTCGTCCCGCTGTTCAGCGGCGGCTTCATTGGCACCATGGCGCTGCTGGTGATCGGCTTCTCCCTGATGGGCCTGACGTTCGGGCCGATGGGTGCGCTGCTGCCCGAACTGTTCCCCACGAACGTCCGGTACACGGGCTCAGCCGTCAGCTACAACTTCTCCAGCATCCTGGGTGCGGCGGTGGCCCCGTTCATCGCCGTGGCGCTGTGGGAAATGGCGGACGGCAGCCCGGTCCTGGTGGGCATCTACCTGACCTCCATGGCCGTCCTGACCCTCATTGCCCTGTTTGTGAGCAAGGAGACCCGCGACCTGGATTACGAGAACAACGTGGCCTGACCCGGTCCTGATGGAGATGCCCGGTATGGCCCTGCGGCCTGCCGGGCATTTTCATGCCTACCGGGCGTAGCGGGCCACGAAGTTCCGCAGGATCTTCATGGGTTCGGTGGCAGTGAACTGCCGGGCGCTCTCCATCAGCTCCTCGGCCGACTCCGGCGGAAAATACCCCGCGTGCCGGTAAATGTCGATCCGGGTGCACAGGCCTTCAGCGTCCAGCTCCGGATGGAACTGCGTGGCATACAGGTTTTCCCGGACCCGGAACATGTGCACCGGGCAGGCCGCGGAGCGGGCCAGCAGGATCGCCTGCGGGGGCAGGACGGTGCAGGCCTCCTTATGGCCGGTGAACGCCGTAAATGTCGGGGAGAGTCCCTCCAGCAAGGGGTCCTCAAGCCCGGCCTCCGTCAGCTCGATCTCCACCCCGCCCAGGGGTTCGCCGTAGGTCCTGTCGATCACGGCGCCCTGGTGCCGCCCCAGCGTCCCCACCCCGTAGCATGCCCCCAGGAACGGGAAGTCGCGGGCCACCAGTTCGTCCAGCAGTCCCGCGAGCTCGCGCTCCACCCGGTGCTGGACGGGGGATTTCGTTTCCGGGGGATCGCTCGAGGTGAAGGGGCTGCCGCCCACAATCACGCCCGAGTAGCTGGAAAGGTCCAGGCTGGGCAGCGGCGCAGCTTCCAGGCGCACCCTCCGCAGCTCCCGCGGCTCCAGCCCGCCGTACCGGAGGTAGGCGGCATACTCGTCCTCGGCGGCAGCATCCTCCGCCCGCGAGGCCAGGAGCAGGAAAGGCAACATCTGCTAAGTGTGCCGGTTGGAGACCGGTCTGTCAGCCAATATCAGCTGGCAGGCTGGGTGAGGGAGCGGCGCGACTGCGGCCGCGCGGCGGGGTCCGCGTGCCGGTGCACGAGCTTCCAGTAGCCTTCCTCGCGCCGGAAAATACTGGTGACCCGGAGTGCGAACTCCTCCGCGGCGGCAGCACCGTCCAGGCGTGCCCGGAAATGTTCGGTCTCCACGAGGTAGGCGGTGTCCCGGGCGGTGTAGGACGAGATGGTGTCGAACCCGAGCATCTGTCCGTCCTGGAACTGCCGGGCAGCCTGGTCCAGCCTGGCCTCCACTTGTGCCCAGCCGCGGGCTATCCCGCCGAACGGGTTGGCCAGGGTGACGTCGTCGAGCCGCGAATAGAGCTCCTTGATGGGGCCGGGGTTGCCCTGGGTGATTTCGGGGACGGCAAGGTGGTAGCGGTCCACTTCTTCCTGGAAGCTGGGTGCGAGCATGGGTGCCTCCGGCGCTTAGTCTTCGATGATGGCAATGACAGCGCCGGCAGACACTGTTTCGCCGGATGATGCCTGGAGCCCGATGATGGTTCCCGAGCGGTGCGCGGTCAGCGGCTGCTCCATCTTCATCGCCTCGAGGACCACCACCAGGTCTCCCTCGGTCACAAGGTCGCCGTTCGCGACGGCGACCTTCACGATGGTGCCCTGCATGGGGGAGGTGAGGGCGTTGCCGGTGGCGGCAGCCGGGCCGCCGGAGCGTGAGCGCTTCTTCGATTTGGCGGGCTTGGCTGCCGTTGCCGCCCCGCCCGTTCCCAGGGAACCGAGGGAGGCGGGCAGGACCACCTCGAGCCGCTTGCCGCCCACTTCCACCACCACGCGCCGGCGCTCTTCCGCGCCGTCGGTGTCAGCAACTCCGTCGGGCGTCCAGGCCGGAAGGTTGTTGACGAACTCTGTCTCGATCCACCGGGTGTGGATCTTGAACGGGCCCTCGGCCGGGGCGAATGCGGGATCGGAAACCACCGCGAGGTCGAACGGGATGACGGTGGGAATGCCCTCCACCACCATCTCCTCCAGGGCGCGGCGGGCCCGCTGCAGGGCCTGTGGCCGGCTGGCGCCCGTCACGATCAGCTTGGAGAGCATGGAGTCGAAGTTGCCGCTGATCTCGTCACCCTGTTCGATGCCCGAGTCGATCCGGACTCCGGGGCCAGTGGGATTCTTCAGCACGCGCACGGTGCCGGGAGCCGGCATGAAGTTCCGGCCCGGGTCTTCACCCGTGATGCGGAATTCGATGGAGTGGCCGCGCACCTCGGGGTCGCCGTAGCCGAGCTCTTCGCCACGTGCCAGCCGGAACTGCTCGCGCACCAGGTCGATGCCGGTGACTTCCTCGGAAACGCAGTGCTCCACCTGCAGGCGGGTGTTGACTTCCAGGAAGGAGATGGTGCCGTCCTGTCCCACGAGGAATTCGCAGGTGCCGGCGCCCAGGTAGCCTGCCTCCTTGAGGATGGCCTTGGAGGATTCGTAGAGGCGCCGGTTCTGGTCCTCGGTCAGGAACGGGGCGGGGGCCTCCTCCACCAGTTTCTGGTTGCGGCGCTGCAGGGAGCAGTCGCGGGTGGAGACCACCACGACGTTGCCGTGGGCGTCAGCCAGGCACTGGGTTTCCACGTGCCGGGGGGCGTCCAGGAAGCGCTCGATGAAGCATTCGCCGCGGCCGAAGGCGGCGGTGGCTTCGCGGACGGCCGACTCGTACAGTTCGGGGATTTCTTCCCTGGTCCGGGCCACCTTGATGCCGCGGCCGCCGCCACCGAACGCGGCCTTGATGGCCACCGGCAGGCCGTACTGGTCCACGAAGTCCAGGATCTCCTCGGCGGACTGCACGGGGTCGGCGGTGCCGGGAACCTGGGGGGCGCCCACTTTTTCGGCGATGTGCCGGGCCTGGACCTTGTCGCCGAGGGCAGAGATGGCTTCCGGCGACGGGCCGATCCACGTGATGCCGGCGTCGATCACGCGCGCGGCGAATTCGGCGTTTTCGGCAAGGAAGCCGTAGCCGGGGTGGATGGCGTCGGCGCCGGACTGGAGGGCGGCGTCGATGATCTTGTCCATCACCAGGTAGGACTCGGCCGCGGTGTTCCCGCCCAGGGCGTAGGCCTCGTCAGCGAGGCGGACGTGCAGGGCGTCACGGTCCGGGTCCGCGTAGACCGCCACGGAGGCGATGCCTTCATCACGTGCGGCGCGGATGATGCGGACGGCAATTTCACCGCGGTTGGCGATCAGCACCTTCGTGAGGGTCGACTGCGTGGTTCCTGCGGACTGCTCCAAATTTGCTGACAAGGCGTCTCCTTCTTTCCTTCAGGGAGCCTAGCGCGGTTTTGAGGGTTCCGCCGATATTACTTGCGGAATCCGCGTGTAAACGCTCCAGCCTTTGTAGGGAAGCTACAAGACGCTACGAAATGCGGCGCTTTTACCGCGCCGGGCGGGGCTCCGCTCAAGCGGGCCAGAGGTCGGTGATGCGCACGTTCGCCGAGGCCAGCAGGTCCCGGAGGGTGGAGACGGAAAGCCCGACGACGGTGTGCGGGTCGCCGTCGACCTTCCGGATGAACGCCCCGCCCAGGCCGTCGATGGTGAAGGACCCGGCGCAGTGCAGCGGCTCGCCGGTGGCGATGTAGGCATCGATCTCGGCCGGTTCCATCTCCAGGAAGGAGACCGCGGCGGAGGCAACCGTCCCCAAAGTGGCGCCCGAACCCTGTTCCCCGCCGCCGTCGTCGTCCGGATCGGTGTCCCGGCAGTCCACCAGCCAGTGGCCCGTGTGCAGCACCCCCGTGTTGCCGCTCATCCGCAGCATGCGCTCACGGGCCACGGCGGCGGTGTACGGCTTGCCGTGCGCCTCGCCGTCGAATTCGAAGACGGAATCGCAGCCAAGGACCAGCGCCCCTTCTGCTTCCGGGAGGGCGGCCACGGCTTCGGCCTTTGCCCGGGCAAGCAGCAGCGCGGTGTCATGGGGGTCGGTAACGCCGTACCGGGCCTGGACGGCGTCCTCGTCCACGTCCGAGACCAGGACGGTGTGGCGGATGCCGGCCTCGGCCAGGAGTTTGGTGCGGGCGGGCGACTGGGAGGCGAGAATCAGGCGGGGCACGGTTCCAGCCTAGTGGACCAGTTCCCCGGACGCCCGTGCGGCCTCGGGCCGGCTGAGCTTGGCGCCCTCCACGTCCACATCCGGCAGGATCCGGTCCAGCCAGCGGGGAAGCCACCAGGACTTTTCGCCCAGCAGGTACATCACGGCCGGAACGATGGTCATGCGCACCACGAAGGCGTCCAGGAGCACGCCGAACGCCATCGCGAAGCCCAGCGGCCGGACCATGGTGAGGTGGCTGAAGATGAAGCCGGCGAACACGCTGACCATGATGATCGCGGCGGCGGTCACCACGGCGGCCGCGTGGCGGAAGCCCACCCGGACGGCTTCCTTGGCCGAGGACCCGTGCATGTAGGCCTCGCGCATCCCGGAGGCGATGAACACCTGGTAGTCCATGGCCAGGCCGAACAGCACGCCGATCAGGATGATGGGCAGGAAGCTCAGCACGGCGCCGGGGTTGGCGACGTCGAACACGCCACCCAGCCAGCCCCACTGGTACACGGCCACCACCGCACCGAAGGCAGCGGCGAGGGACAGCAGGAAGCCGCCGGTTGCCAGCAGCGGCACCACGATGGAGCGGAACACCAGCAGGAGCAGGACCAAGGAAAGTCCGACGACGATTGCCAGGTAGGGCGGCAGGGCGTCGCCGAGCTTCGTGGAGACGTCGATGTTGCCGGCGGTCTGGCCGGTGAGGCCCATGGCGACGCCATACTCGGACTGGATGTCGTCATTCAGGCCGCGAAGCTCCGAGACGACCCGGACGGTGCTGGCGCTCGCCGGGCCTTCCTCGGGGATGACCTGGAACACCGCGGTGCGGCGGTCCTCGCTGAGTGCGACGGGCACGGCGGCCACCACGTTGTCCACGGCACGGAGCTTGTCCGCGACGTCGTACTGCAGTGCCTGCGCCTGGGCCTCGTCCAGGTTTTCCGGGAACTCACCCACAGCCACGATGGGGCCGGTGACGCCTTCGCCGAAGCTCCGCGCGGTCAGGTCGTAGGCCTGGTAGGCCTCGGAGTCCACCGGCTCCGAGCCGCCGTCGGGCAGTGCAAGCTGCAGCTGGGTGGCCGGGAGCGCGAGGGTGCCGAGGAGGAGCACCCCGGCCAGGAGCGCCACGATGGGGTGCCGGGTGACCAGGCCGCCCCAGCCGTGCGTGCTGCGTTCGCGGTCCTTTGCCTCATCGGCTGCTTCATGGCCGGGTTCGGCGTTGTGGGCCTCGGCTTTGGCCCAGGCCCGCCGGGAGATGATGCGGCGCCCGATCAGGGACAGCATGGCCGGAGTGAGGGTGATGGCCACCAGGACAGCCACTGCCACGGTGCCGGCCGCGGCCAGGCCCATCACGGCGAGGAAGGGCAGCCCGGGAACCACCAGGGCCGCAAGGGCGATGATCACGGTCAGCCCGGCGAAGACCACCGCATTGCCGGACGTTCCGGTTGCCCGGGCCACGGATTCCTCCGGATCCATTCCGGCGAGCAGCTGGGTCCGGTGCCGGTTCACGATGAACAGGGAATAGTCGATGCCGACGGCCAGGCCCAGCATGAGGGCCAGCATGGGTGAAATGGAGCTCATGTCGAACAGGCCGGACAGGGCGAACGTGATGCCGACGCCGATGCCGACGCCCACGATCGCCATCAGCAGCGGCAGCCCGGCGGCAACCAGGGTGCCCAGCATGAGGATCAGGACCAGGGCCGCGACGGCGATGCCAATGACCTCGGCCGCGCCGAAGAGTTCGGAGATGTCCTCGGTGATCTCCTTGCTGGCATAGGCGGTCACGCCGGCAGCGGAAGCTTCGTGGGCGATGTCCTGGACCTGCTGGCGGACCTCCGGGCTGAGGCCATTGATGGAGGTGTTGAACTGCACCTGTGCCACTGCCGCGCGCCCGTCCTCCGACACGAAGCGGATGGCGGACGATGCCTCGGCCTGGCGCTTGCCCAGCTCGAGCTTTGCCTTGCCCGCTTCCAGTTCCCGGGTGCCGGCTTCGAGCCGGGCCTGCCCTTCGGCAAGTGCTGCCTTTTGCTGGCCGAGCCGGGCTTCGATCAGGGCCGCCGGGGCGCCGGCCGCCGCCAGCTGCTGTTCCGCTGCGGCGAGCTGCCCCTGCCCGGCTTCAAGCTGGGCGCGGGAGGCGTCCAGCTGTGCCTGGCCTGCGGCAAGCTGCTGCTCGCCGTCGGTGATGGCATGGCCGGCCTGGTCCACCTGGGCCTGGGTGGCGAAGGGATCCACGGTGCCGCGGACACCCTGCACGGTCTTGAGCTTCTCCAGGGCCTCAGAGACGGCGGCCCGGCTCCCGGCGGTGAAACCGCCGTCGGGCGCTTCAAAGACGATGGTGGCGGTGCCTCCGGACGCCGAGGGAAGCTCTTCCTTCAGCTTGTCCGCGATCCGCTGCGTCTCAGTGCCTGGGATCTGGAAGTTGTTGGAAAGTGTGCCGTGGAAGGCTGCGGCGGAACCACCCACGGCCACCAGGGCGGCAAGCCACAGTGAGATGACCAGCCAGCGCCGGCGGTAGGAGAATTTGCCCAGGCGGTACAGGAACAGTGCCATGCGAGGAAACCGATCTGATCAGGAGGAACGGGTGGCGGAAGAGGATGGGGCAGGTGCACTGCCTGTGGTGAAGCCTGAGCCGAGCAGTGCCATGGCGTCGATCAGCAGTTGCCGCAGCTCGGCCAGGGATGCCGGCGAGAGGTCCGCGCCGCGGCGGGCAAACCAGACCTCCATTGCCGCCTTGCCGCAGGAGATGACGGAACCGGCCAGGGCACGGAGGTAGAGCTCGTTTTCGGCGCCCGGAGTGGCGGCAGCCCGGCTGCGTGCCACGGCGGTGATCTGTTCCCGGCAGTGGTCCCATGCTTCCAGTTCGGAGTGGGACATAAGCGTGCTCTGCTGGGTCAGGGTGAAGAGTTCTGCCAGCGGGGCCACTGTCATGGGGTCCGCCAGCGCCATCAGGGCCTCCTGCGCCGACTGCAGGATGGGCTCCTCCGCGGGCCGGAGTTTGAACTGCTGTATCGCGTTATCCAGGAAGCCATGGGTGATGGAGGCCAGGGCGGCGTCGGTGCTGCCGAAGTAGTTGAAGAACGTCCGGCGTGAAATCCCGGCGGCGTCTGCGATGTCCTCAACCGTGAAGTTGCCGGGGCCCTTGGTTCGCAGGAGGCCCAGTGCGGCGTCGGTAATGGCCTGGCGGGTGGCCGCCTTGTTCAGCTCGCGGCGCGATGGTGCGGCCGGTGGCGGGACGGAGGTTCCCTCTTGGACAGACTCTGCAGAAACAGTCACCCGTTTACACTATGTGCAACTTTGCACTCTGCGCAACTTACTTTCACAGGAGAATGAAAGGTTCCGAACAGGCCCCGCATGACTTGCTGCCCAATTCTGGAAGTGTCCCGAAAAGGACCAATCATTAGCAGCCGTCACCCGACGGCGGATCCAGGAGACACGTAATGTCACGCACAAAGAAGATGACCCTTGGCCTGTCAGCTACGGCGCTGGCCCTTGGTGCCGGTATCGGAGTTGCCGGCATGGCCTCCGCCACCACCGCACCCGCTCCCACGCCCAGTGCCAGCTCCAGCGCGTCCCCGGACGGGAGCACCGGCACCGCTCCCGGCGGAGGCATGGGCAAGCACGGCCGGGGCGGCGAACGGGGCGTAGCCCAGGCAGCCGCGCTCGCCGGGAAGCTGGGTGTCGACGAAGCCAAGGTGGCCGAAGCGCTCCAGGCCTTCCGCGAAGCCAATAAGCCTGCCACGCCGCCTGCGGAGGGGGAGAGGCCGGACCCCGCCGCCCGCGATGCCGCGCTGGCCAAGTCGCTTGCCGAATCGCTGGGCATCGAGGAGTCCAAGGTCACTGCTGCTCTGGAGGAGCTCCGCACGGAGAGGCAGGCCGCGAAGGCTGCGGCCCTCAAGACGCGGCTGGACCAGGCCGTCACGGACGGAAAGCTGACGCAGGCCGAGGCCGACGCTGTCACCAAGGCGGTGGAAAACGGCATAATCGGCGGCGGCGGTCACTGACGCGGCCATGACGCCAAGTGGGCCAGCCGCCTAACGCAGTAGAAGTTCCCGGGAAGACTTCCCGGGAACTTCTACTGTGTTGTTGCAGGGGGTGAGCAGAGGCCCTTAGGCCTTCGCGTCGTCCAGTTCACGCGAGGCGGTGTCCGTGGCGGTTCCGTCGGACGGGGCATCGGTATCAGCGCCGGCAACAGAATCGTCCACGAAGGGCGTGCCGTTGCGGGGAGCGTTGTACAGCTGCTCGTCGAGGATGCCCTGGCGCTTGGCCACGATGGTGGGGACGAGTGCCTGCCCGGCCACGTTCACTGCGGTTCGGCCCATGTCCAGGATGGGATCGATGGCCAGGAGGAGTCCGACGCCGGCCAGCGGCAGTCCCAGCGTTGACAGCGTCAGCGTGAGCATCACCACGGCTCCGGTGGTTCCCGCGGTGGCAGCGGAACCGAGGACGGACACCAGAGCGATCAGCAGGTACTGGGTGAAGTCCAGCTGGATGCCGAAGAACTGGGCCACGAAGATCGCGGAGATGGCGGGGTAGATGGCGGCGCAGCCGTCCATCTTGGTGGTGGCGCCCAGCGGAACGGCGAAGGAGGCGTAGGCGCGGGGGACGCCCAGGCTTCGTTCGGTGACGCGCTGGGTCAGGGGCAGGGTTCCCACGGAGGAGCGGGAGACGAAGGCCAGCTGGACGGCAGGCCACACGCCCGAGAAGTACTGCTTGACGGAGAGGCCGTGGGTGCGGACAAGGATGGGATAGACCGCGAAGAGCACCAGGGCAAGGCCCGCGTAGATGGCGAAGGTGAACTTGCCGAGGGCCCCGATGGTGTCCCAGCCGTAGACAGCCACCGCGTTGCCGATCAGGCCCACGGTGCCCAGGGGTGCGATGCGGATGATCCACCAGAGCACCTTTTGGATGACAGCCAGTGCGGAGGCGTTCAGGTTCAGGAACGGTTCGGCAGCCTTGCCCACCTTCAGCGCGGCAACGCCGACGGCGATGGCAATCACCAGGATCTGGAGCACGTTGAAGCTGACCGAGGTGGTGACGGCGCCGGACTCGGCAACGGTGGAGCTGGCGCCCAGTCCCAGGAAGTTCTTGGGGAACAGGCCGACCAGGAAGGCCCACCAGTCACCGGACTTGCCGGAGTACTTGGCTTCCTGGGTGATGCCCGTGTTGGCGCCGGGCTGTAGGAGAACGCCCAGCCCGATGCCGATCAGTACGGCGATCAGCGACGTGATGGCGAACCACAGCAGGGTGTTCCAGGCCAGCTTCGCGGCGTTGGACACCTGGCGAAGGTTGGAAATGGAGCTGACCACAGCGGTGAAGATCAGGGGTACGACGGCGGTCTGCAACAGGGACACATAGCTGGAGCCGATGGTCTGCAGCGTGGCGCCGAGGCCGTTCGGGGCTGCCTTGGTGCTGCCGGTGTACTTGGCCAGCAGGCCGAGGCCCAGCCCCACGATGAGGGCGGCGATGATCTGGACGCCGAACGAGCCGGCCCACTTGGGCAGCTGGAAGCCGGTCTTCCCGGCAGGGGAGGGGGTGCTTGTCTGAGTGCTCACCCGAACACGCTAGAGCCACCCCGAATACCACGGCGAACGAACATTGAGAAATATTACGCGTCCATCGATCCGGCCTGCGCCCAAAAACCCCGGGAAATCAAGGTTGTACGGCGGCCATGTTACTTATTCCCTGCCTGAGTGTGCTTAACATCTCGCGCGATACGGCAAAAGGCCCGACGTGGGTGCCTTCCGTCAGCTTGCGTCAAAGCGACGAAGGAGCAGCAAGCAGAGGAAGGCACCCTCGGCGGGCCGGGGCGACTGCGGAGCCAGAGCTAGGAAAGCAGTGCCCGCCTCAGGGTGTCCAGTCCTACGGAGCCGATGTTCAAAGCCCTTGTGTGGAACTCCTTGAGGTTGAACCCGGGGCGGGCTTCGAGTTCGGCGCGGATCTGCTCCCACAGGCGCTGGCCAACTTTGTAGGAGGGCGCCTGGCCGGGCCAGCCCAGGTAGCGGGTGAACTCGAAATTCAGCTGGCCTTCACTGATGGGCAGGTTTGCCTTCAGGAATTCATATCCTTTGTCCGGGGTCCAGGTGCCGGAGCCCCAGCGTTCCGGCATCTCCAGTTCAAGGTGGACGCCGATGTCGAACACCACGCGGGCGGCGCGCATCCGCTGCATGTCCAGCATGCCCATGTGGTCGCCCGGGTCGCTCAAGTAGCCAAGTTCCTGCATCAGCTTCTCGGCGTACAGTGCCCAGCCTTCGCCGTGGCCCGAAGTCCAGCACACGTTGCGCCGCCACTTGTTCAGCAACTCGCGGCGGTAGGTGGCGGTGGCCACTTGGAGGTGGTGGCCCGGGACGCCCTCGTGGTAGACAGTGGTGGTTCCGGCCCAGGTGGTGAACGTGTCCTCACCGGCGGGGACTGACCACCACATGCGGCCCGGTCGGCTGAAGTCGTCGGACGGGCCGGTGTAGTAGATGCCGCCCTCGTCGGTGGGGGCAATGAGGCATTCCAGCGTCTTCATGACGTCGGGGATGTCGAAGTGGACGCCGGCAAGCTCGGCCACGGCTTTGTCGGAGAGTTCCTGCATCCACCGCCGCAGCGCGTCCTTGCCCTTCAGCTGGCGGGCGGGATCGTTGTCCAGGATCTCCTTGGCCTCGGCGATCGTGGCGCCGTCCTTGATGGTGTGGGCCACCTGTTCCTGCTCGGCGATGAGTCGGTCCAGTTCCTCCACGCCCCACGCGTAGGTCTCTTCGAGGTCCACGGCGGCGCCGAGGAAGGACCGGGAGGCGAGGGCGTAACGGGCCCGGCCCACGGCATCCTTTTCGGGCGCTGCGGGCAGCAGCTCTGCGCGGAGGAAGTCCGCCAGCCCGGCGTAGGCTGCCCTGGCGGCGGCAGCACCGGCGTCGAGCTCTTCCCGGATGGCTGGGGGCAGCGGCCCGGCGGCAGTGGCTGCCCCCGCCGCCAGCTTCGCGAAGAAGCCATCCTCCGCGGCGTACTTCGTCACCTGCTCAATGACGATCTTCACCTGGCGGGCGGCGGCCACCCGGCCGGCGTCCTTCGCCTGCCGCAGGGATTCTGTATACCCGGCGATGGCGCCGGGTACGTTGGACGCGCGGCCGGCAATATGCCGCCAGTCCTGTTCGGTCTCCGTGGGCATAAGGTCGAAGATCGCCCGGATGTCTTGGGCGGGGGAGGCAATGTTGTTCAGGTCGGCGTAATCCCATCCCGAGGCGTGGATCAGCAGCTGCAGGCCCAGCCGCTCCCGCATGGCGTCCAGGGTGACCGCGTCAACGTCGTCCTCCGGCTCGAGGCCTTCGAGGTCAACCAGGGCCTTCCGGGCGGCCTCCGCGAATTCGGCGATGCCTGCGGGGGAGAAGTCCTGGTATTCGGTTTCGTGTCCGGCAAGGCCAAGGGTGGTGGCGAAGGACGGATTGAGCCTGATGAGCGTCTCGGTGTAGTCATCTGCGACGGCGTCAATCCGGGTGTGCGGGCGGGCGGCAGGAGAGGTGTCTG
This sequence comes from Paenarthrobacter sp. NEAU-H11, assembly GCF_050573415.1. Taxonomy (NCBI): domain Bacteria; kingdom Bacillati; phylum Actinomycetota; class Actinomycetes; order Micrococcales; family Micrococcaceae; genus Paenarthrobacter; species Paenarthrobacter sp. NEAU-H11. The sequence continues at coordinate 335,159 of NZ_JBNZGA010000004.1, forward strand.
TAGTCACACTCCGAGACTAGCGCCCGGAATCCGGGAAGGCCTGCCTTTCAGCCGCGGCTTCGCTTCCACGCTCCGGGGCCGGGGGTGGGCTCCAGCCTCAGCTGCTGGCGGCGGACCCAGTGCCGCACCGGCGGCTTCTCCGTCTCCGCCTGTTCTGCACCGCCCAGGGAAAGTACGACGGCGGTCAGCGCCGCCAGTTCCTCGGCGGTGGGCTGCCCCTTGACGATGGACAGCAGGGGTTCAGCGGGTGCCTCGGTTTCGGCAGCCTTGGCCACCGGCTTTTCCGCGTTCACAGCGGGATGTTCCCATGCTTCTTGGCGGGGAGGCTGGCGCGCTTGTCGCGCAGGGCACGCAGGCCCTTGATGATCTGCAGCCGCGTCTCGGACGGGGCGATGACGGCGTCAACGTAGCCGAGTTCAGCCGCCTGGTAGGGGTTGAGGAGCTCTTCCTCGTACTGCCGGATGACCTCGGCGCGCCGTGCTTCGACGTCGCCGCCGGCCTCCGCAACCGCCGCAAGGTCGCGGCGGTACAGGATGTTGACGGCACCCTGGGCACCCATCACGCCGATCTGGGCGGTTGGCCAGGCGAGGTTGAGGTCGGCGCCGAGCTTCTTGGAGCCCATCACGATGTAGGCGCCGCCGTAGGCCTTGCGGGTGATCACGGTGAGCTTGGGAACCGTGGCTTCGGCGTAGGCATACAGGAGCTTGGCGCCGCGGCGGATGATGCCCTGGAATTCCTGGTCCTTGCCGGGCAGGAAGCCGGGAACGTCCACCAGGGTAATGATGGGGATGTTGAACGCGTCGCAGTGGCGGACGAACCGGGCAGCCTTTTCCGAGGCGGCGATGTCCAGCGTGCCGGCGAACTGCAGGGGCTGGTTGGCGACGATGCCCACCGTGTGGCCCTCCACCCGGCCGTAGCCGATCATCACGTTCGGCGCGTAGAGGGCCTGCATCTCCAGGAAGTGGCCGTCGTCCACGATCTGCTCAACCACGGTGCGCATGTCGTAGGGCTGGTTGGCGGAATCAGGGACCAGCGCGTCCAGGGCGAGGTCGTCGTCGTCGAGCTCCAGTTCCTGCGTGTGCTCCAGGACGGGTGCCTCCGAAAGGTTGTTGGACGGCAGGAAGTCCAGCAGTTCGCGCACGAACTCGATCGCGTCCGCTTCGTCCGAGGCGAGGTAGGTGGAGGTGCCCGTGGTGGCATTGTGCTGCCGCGCACCGCCGAGGGTTTCCATGTCAACGTCCTCTCCGGTGACCGTCTTGATGACGTCCGGACCGGTGATGAACATGTGGGAGGTCTTGTCCACCATCACCACGTAGTCGGTGAGCGCGGGGGAGTAAGCAGCGCCGCCTGCCGACGGGCCCATGATGAGCGAAATCTGCGGGACCACGCCGGACGCGTGGACGTTGTTCCGGAAGATGTCCGCAAACATGGCCAGCGAGGCAACGCCTTCCTGGATGCGTGCTCCGCCGCCGTCCAGGATGCCCACCACGGGGCAGCCGTTGCGCAGCGCAAACTCCTGCACCTTGACGATCTTTTCGCCGTTGACCTGGCTCAGCGACCCGCCGTAAACCGAGAAGTCCTGGCTGTACACGGCCACCAGGCGCCCGTCCACGGTGCCGTAACCGGAAACCAGTCCATCACCGAGCGGCTTTTTCTTCTCCATGCCGAACGCCGTGGAACGGTGTACAGCCAGGGCATCGAATTCAACGAAGGAGTCCTGGTCGAGGAGGAGCGCAATGCGCTCCCGGGCCGTATTCTTGCCGCGCGCATGCTGCTTTTCGATTGCTTCGGGACCGGAGGGCTGTTCGGCACGCGCCTGGCGGTCGCGGAAATCGGCGATCTTTCCCGCTGTCGTTGTCAGATCGTGGCTCATCAAGTATCTCCGGCTCTGTAGCAGATTGATTCTGTGGTGCTGTGAATGCTGGCGGGCTGTGGCACTGAGGTTTAAGTAGCTTCCACACAACAGGCGAACCCTGCTGGCAAGTCTAGTGACGCTTACGGCGGCTGCGGCTGTAGGGAACCTACAATTTTCTGCGCCGTCATCAGCAGTAGCGCCATGTTACTTGCCGGTAACTTAGTTGGGTTACAGTGGTGCCATGACTTCGAGCAATGACGCTTCGCGTGCCCTCGGCGGACCCTACCAGGCTGCCGGTTCACTCAAGGGAAGGACCATCCTCATCTCCGGCGGGAGCAGGGGTATCGGCCTGGCAATCGCCCTGCGCGCGGCGCAGGACGGCGCCAATATCGTGCTGATGGCCAAGACGGGGGAGCCGCACCCAAAACTGGCCGGGACTGTCCACACAGCTGCCCGGGAACTGGTGGAGGCGGGCGGACAGGCGCTTCCCCTGGTGGGTGACGTCCGGAATGACGACGACGTCGCGGGCGCCGTGGCGGCAGCAGTGGAACGGTTCGGGGGCATCGACGCCGTCATCAACAATGCTTCCGCCATCGACCTTTCCCGGACCGATGACGTGGACATGAAAAAGTACGACCTCATGCAGGACATCAATGTCCGCGGAACCTTCCTGATGTCCAAGCTGGCGCTCCCGGCGCTCCGGGCCTCCGACCAGGGCCACATCCTTACGCTCTCCCCGCCACTGAACCTCGATCCCCGCTGGGCGGGAAAGCACCTTGCCTACACCATGGCTAAGTACGGGATGAGCCTTACAACCCTCGGCCTTGCAGAGGAGCTGAAGGCTGACGGAATCCGGGTGAATTCGCTCTGGCCGCGCACCCTCATTGATACCGCGGCCATCAGGAACATGCCGCACGGGGAAAGGATCGTCCAGGCCGCCCGGGGTGCGGAGATCATGGCGGACGCAGCCCATGCCGTGCTTACGGGCTCCAACCTCACGGACGGCGGCCGGCCAAGCGGCAACTTCTACACGGATGAGGAAGTGCTCGCGGCAGCGGGGGTCACCGACTTCCGGCCGTACAGCCTTGGCGCTCCCGAAGACCAGCTGGTGCCGGACATTTTCCTCTAGCCTCCGCTTCCCCTGGCCTCCGCCGTCGTCCTTCCGGTTCCCGCGGGCCGGCACGCCGGGCTGCCAGGACTAAGCCGGGTCGGTAGAGTTTAGCTATGGATGACGCACATGCCCCCGGCACGCCACTGGACCGGAGGGCCCTCGCGGACCAGCACTTTCTGTCCGCGGCCGGCATCCCGCGGCTCGACGTTGTTAACTCCACCGGCTCCACCAACGCCGATCTCCTTCGCTCTGTCACGGTGGAGCCTTCGGCCTGGCCGGACATGTCAGTGCTGACCGCGGAGTACCAGACGGCGGCCCGCGGCCGCCTGGACAGGCGCTGGGAAGCGCCGCCCCTGAGCTCCGTCTCCGTTTCCGTCGTTCTGCGGCCGGCCAACGCCGAAGGAAGGCCGCTTCCCACCCAGAGCTATTCCTGGCTTTCCCTCATCGGCGCCCTGGCGCTGCGGGAAACCCTCCTGGAAACGGCCGGCCTGCCTGCCGAGTTGAAGTGGCCCAACGACGTCCTGGTGCGCGGCAGGAAGATCGCGGGAATCCTGGCCCAGCTGGGCCCCATGGTGGACGGCTCCGCGCCCCCGGTCATCCTGGGAACCGGTTTGAATGTCACCCTCCAGGCGGCCGAACTCCCGGTCCCCACCGCCACGTCGGTGGTGCTGGAGTCACCGCGCACTGCGGACCGTACGGAGCTGCTGAAGAGCTACCTTCTGCACTTCGCCGTGCTCTACCGCGGCTTCTGCAACGCCGACGGCGACCCGGCGGCAGGCCTGTCCGGCGGCCCTTCGCTGCACAAGCGGGTGGAAGCCGTCCTGACCACCCTGGGCAAGCAGGTGCGGGCGCAGCTGCCGGGCGACCACGAAATTATCGGCCACGCGACCCGCCTCGACGAGTATGGTTCACTGCTGGTGGTGGACCGCGAGTCCAAGGAGCATGTGGTAACGGCCGGCGACGTTGTGCATTTGCGTCCGTGGCATTCCCCGGAGGGTTCCGGCCAGGGCGGTTATGCGTAAAGACCTCGTTCCGGGCGAGCAGGTGATTGTCACCACCCGCCCGCAGCCGAGGAAGCTGGCCGGGGCAGCTGCGGCCTTTATATTTTCACCGGCGCTTGCCGCGTTCGCTTCCGCCTGGGCAACCCGCGGGGAGGCGACCAAGCTCATTCCCGCGCTGACTCCCCGGTGGACGCCGTGGCTGGTGGCCGGGTTTGCCTTGGCGGTGGCGGGGGTCTGGCTGGGTTATTGCCTGCCCCGGCTGCTGCGGTGGCAGGGCACCAGGTACACGCTCACCAGCCGGCGGCTCGTTGCCCGGTCCGGCATCCTGCGGCGACGGGACCAGCAGGTGAACCTGGCTTCGGTGCGCAACCTGACTGTCCATGAATCGGTACTTCAGCGCCTGTTGCGTTCCGGGAATATATCCTTGGAAACCGGGTACCAGGGCGTGGTGACATTCCAGGACGTGCCGGAGGTTGCCACGTTCCGGGATTTCATCCTTGATGCCATCGAGGAATTGCCCGACGAACATGACAGCCAGGCCGGCGGAGCAATGGACGATCCGGCCGGAGCTTTGCCCTGGGAATTGAGAGAAGGTGGACGGGATGAACGATGAGGACCAGCAGGAGCGCGTGGACTCCACCACACCCCCGCCCGCGATGGAGTCCCACCCCGCCACCGGCACCATGTCTGCCGAGCGGCTCGCCATGAAGGCTTTGGAGGCCAGGCTGCTGGGCGGCGAACGCAAGCTCCGGCGCCGCGAAGTCGCCGCCGGCGCCGGGCTGTCCCTGCTGTCCGCACGCAAACTGTGGCGTGCCCTCGGCTTCCCCAACTTCGGCGACGAGGACGTCGCGTTCACTGAACGCGACCAGGCCGCGCTCTCCACCGTGGTGGACCTGGTCCGCTCGGGGAAACTGACCGAGGAAGCCGCCATCTCCGTCACCCGCTCCATCGGGCAGATGACGGACCGGATGGTGGTGTGGCAGATCGAAGCCCTGGTGGAGGACATGGTCCATGAGCAGGGTGTTACCGATGCCGTCGCCCGCAAGCGCCTGGTCAATGAGCTTCCCGCACTGGTGGACGCCCTGGAAGAAATGCTGGTCTACTCCTGGCGGCGCCAGCTCAACGCAGGCGTCCAGCGGCTCGCGGTCCGGGCCGAAGCGGGCCTGCAGGCGAGCGAAGAGGGCCGGGAAGGCGACGAGGACGATGCCCCGCTTCCGCTGGCCCGCGCCGTCGGCTTCGCGGACCTTGTTTCGTATACCAGCCTGTCCCGTCGCATGAACGAAAAAACCCTGGCCCGGCTGGTCCAGCGCTTCGAGAACAAGTGCGCGGAGATCATCTCCGTGGGCGGCGGCCGGCTGGTGAAGACCGTGGGCGACGAAGTCCTCTACATCGCCGAAACCCCGGCCGCCGGTGCCGAGATCTCCCTGGCTCTTGCCCAGGCCTTCACGGAAGACGAAATCCTTCCCGAAGCACGGGTGGCCATGGTGTGGGGAAGGATCCTGTCCCGGCTCGGCGACATCTATGGCCCCACCGTGAACCTGGCCGCCCGCCTCACCACCCTCGCGGATCCCGGCACGGTGCTGGTGGACTCGATGACCGCCTCGGCACTGGAACACGACGAACGGTTCGTGCTGGAACCGCAGCCGCCCGAAAACGTCCGCGGATTCGGCGAAATCCGCCCCGTGCGGCTTAGCCGCGGGCTCGGCAAAGGCTTGGTGCTGGACTAAGGCCTGGGAAAGGCCGGAGGTTTATCCATTTGTTAGCCAATAGGGCTATATTTGTTCTGCCCGGCTGTTAAAGCCGGAAGCCGGCCGTCGCCGGGGTCTACTTGGGGGAACCGATCCATGAATCTTCGCGGGAAAGCACGCGCAAAAGGCGCCGTATCCGCACCCGCGTTCCGCCACAGGCTCTTCCGTTCCCGCCTTTTCGGCAGCACCGCATTTGGGCTGGCGCTCATTGTGCTGGTGGTTGGCGCGGTGCTGTATCCGGGGTTCAAGACCACCGAGGTGGAGTTGAACGACGGCGGGGTGTGGGTGGTCTCGAAGTCGAAGAATGCGGTGGGCCGGCTTAACTACCCCTCCCGCGTTCTTGATGGGGCTGTGACGCCCGCTTCGACGACGTTCGACATCCTGCAGGATGCGGGGGATGTGTTCGTCGATGATGAGACCGGGTCAACACTGAACCAGGTGTCGCCGGCGAACATGCGGCTGGGCGGGGATAAGCAGTTGCCGGGATCGGCGGACGTGAGCTTCGGCTCGGAGGTTATTTCCGTGACGGATGCGGCGTCGGGCAAGGTGTGGGCTGTGTCTCCGTCCACTGTTAATGGTTTTGACGAGGAAGCGTCGGAGCCCGTGATGGTGGGTTCGGAGGGCATTGTCTCGGCGGTCGGGGATGATGACCGGATTTACTCGGCGGACCCCAAGTCCGGCGCGGTGACGGTGACGGCTGTTGACGCCAACGGCGAGGTGACGGCCTCGGAGTCGGAGACCTGGGCCGAGCTGAAGGGTTCGGGGGATCTGCAGATCACGGTGGTGGGGGACAAGCCGGTGCTTTTGGATGCGGCGGCCGGGAAGTTGTTCCTGCCCGGCGGGAAGCGGCTCCAGTTGGAGAATGCGCGGGAGGCGAAGCTGCAGCAGGGCGGCCCTGCCAGCGGTTTCGTGGCCATCGCCACGCGGAAGGCGTTGCTGAAGCAGCCCCTGGACGGATCCACGGCGAAGGCGGTGGCGTTCGACGGCGAGGGCGTGCCGGCTGCCCCGGTCCAGTTGGGCGGGTGTGTGCATGCGGCGTGGTCCGGGGCTAACAAGTATGTGCGGGACTGTGTCAATGATGGTGATGACAAGAACGTTGACGTGCCCAAGGCGAGTGCTTCGCCGTCGTATGTCTTCCGGGTGAACCGGGACCTGGTGGTCCTGAATGACGTGAACTCCGGGAATGTGTGGCTGGTGAACCAGAACATGCAGCTGGTCAACAACTGGGACGACGTCATCCCGCCCAAGGAAACGTCCGATGACGCGGACAAGGATTCCGCCGACGAAGTCCAGCAGACGGTGCTGCCGGACCGCACCAAGCCCAACAGCGCTCCGGTTGCCAAGCCGGACACTTTCGGGGTCCGGGCCGGCAAGACCGCTGTGCTCCCCGTCCTGGACAACGACACTGATCCGGACGGCGACATCCTCACCGTGCGCGCCCCTGATCAGCTTAAGTCCGGCGTTCTCGCCCCGATTTACGGGTCCACCGGCTTCCAGGTCGCCATCCCTGCGGACAAAGCCGGTTCCGAGACCTTCAAATACTCAGTGGACGATGGCCGGGGCCTCACCGCCTCCTCCGACGTCACGCTCAATATCATCCCGGCAGGGGAGAACTCCGCCCCGCGGCAGAAGCCGAACCGCAACACTACGCTCGTTGTGCAGGCGGGCAAGATCGTCAGCCAGAATGTGCTTCCTGACTGGATGGATCCGGACGGCGACGATCTGTACGTGGTCAGCGCTGCGGGCAGCGATCCCCGCGACCAGGTCAAGGTCCGACCGGACGGCCTGCTGACCTTCCAGGACGCCGGAACGGAGCCCGGCCGCAAGGTGGTCACCCTGACCGTTTCCGACGGCCAGTCCACAACGGAAGGCAAGGTCACGGTAGACGTCCGCGCCTCCGGTGCCCTGCCCCCGATCGCCAACGCGGATCACGTGGTGGCCGTCGCAGGCGTCGACGCGGTGATAGCACCCCTGAAAAACGACTCCGACCCCCAGGGCGGCGCCCTCCGCCTGGCCCAGGTCACCCCGGACGGCAACGCCACAGCAACCCTGCGGGCGGACCAGCAGACCTTTACGTTCAACTCCGCGGCCCAGGGACCGCACTACGTCACGTACCTGGTAACCAACGGGCCGGCCAGCGCCCAGCAGCTGGTCCGGGTGGACGTGGTGTCCGGCGACGGTGACGGCGCCCCCGTCGCGGTGCGCGACACAGCCCTGCTGCCAAGCGGCGGAACTGTGCTGGTGGACGTCCTGGGCAATGACTCGGACCCGTCCGGCGGGGTCCTGGTAGTCCAGTCCGTCACAGCTACCGACGGGTTGCCGGTCAGCGTTTCAGTGCTGGACCACGCGGTCATCCGGATCACCGACATCCGGGCGCAAGGCCAGCTCAACGTCAAATACACAATCTCGAACGGCTTGGCCTCGGCCAGTGGCGACATCGCAGTGCTGGTGGTGCCCGCCCCGGCCAAGCTCCAGGCCCCCCAGGCGAAACCCGACGAAGTGTCCGTCCGGGTGGGCGACGTGGTGACCATCCCGGTCCTCGCGAACGACTCCGACCCCAACGGCGGGAAACTCACGCTTGAGCCCGAACTGGCGCAGAAGCCCGACGACACCGACGGACGGATGTTCCACGCCGGGGGCACGTTGCGTTTTATCGCCGGAGACGTGCCCAAGACCGTCTACGCAATCTACAAAGTCACCAATGAATCCGGCCAGTCGGATTCGCAGCAGGTCACCATCCGCATCCGCGCCCGGGACGACGAGCGGAACACCCGTCCCGAGCCGAAGAACCTCACCGCCCGCGTGGTGTCTGGAATGGTGGTTCGGATCCCCGTCCCGCTGGACGGCATCGACTCCGACGGCGACTCCGTGCAGCTCATCGGGGTGGACAAAGCCCCCGCCATGGGAACCGCCGTGGCCAGGGACGGCTACCTCGAATTCACCGCCACGGGCACGGCGGCCGGCACCGATACCTTCACCTACCGGGTCAGGGACAGAATCGGCGCCGAGAACACCGGCACGGTCATTGCGGGCATCGCGCCGCCCGAGGCCAACAACCAGAGACCCATCGCAGTGGACGATTCCGTGGATGTCCGTCCCGGACGCAAGATCGCCGTTGACGCGCTCAGCAACGACTCTGACCCGGACGGTGACCCGATCGGGCTCGTCAGTAACGCGTTTGAAGCCCGGCCGGAACTCGGTGTCGAAACCGCTGACGGCAGGGTGCTGCTTACTGCGCCCGGCAACGCGGGCAATGAGAACGTCAGCTACAAGATCCAGGATGACAAAAAAGCCCAGGGCAGTGCAGTGATCCGGGTCAGCATCTCTCCCGACGCCACGCTGAAGGCGCCGGTGGCGAAGGACGATGTGATCACCCCCGCCGAGACGCTGGGCAAGTCCGCTGTCGACGTGCCGGTGCTGAAGAACGATTCAGACCCCGACGGCGTGGCCGCCGAACTCAAGGTCAGCCTGCCGGACGGCAACCCGAACGCCCGCGTCGGCGGCGACGGCAACGTTGTGGTCGGCCTTGCCGCGGGGGACCAGCTGGTTCCATACACTGTCACCGACGTGGACGGCCAGAGCGCCACTGCTGTCATCTGGGTGCCCGGTCAGGGTGAACAGCACCCCAGCCTGGCCAGGACCGACGTTGTGGAAGTGATGGCCGGCAAGGAAATCACCTTCGCCCTGAGCGAATACGTGCGGGTCCGGGAGGGCCGCTCTCCCCACATTACGCAGGCAGACAAGGTTCAGGTCCAGGGCGCTGACACCCAGGGCGTCATCGCCGGAAACGGTGACGCCCTGCGCTATGCGGCGCTCAAAGACTACGTCGGCCCCGGCTCAGTGACGTTCGAAGTGACAGACGGGTCCGGTCCGGAAGATCCGCAGGGCCTGAAATCCACCCTGACCATCATCACTCGGGTCATTCCGGACCCGGCCGCGAACCACGAGCCCACCTTCAGTGGAACCGACCTTGACGTGCCGAAGGCCGAAACTGCTGCCCTTGAACTGGGCACCCTGGCCAGGGACGTGGATGCCGGGGACCAGGAGAAGCTCAAATTTGAGTTTGACGGGACCATGCCGGAAGGCTTCACTGCCTCCCTCGAGGGGCAGACACTCAAGGTCAGTGCTGCGGCAGGCTCGCCTGCCGGCCGGAAGGGAAACATCCCGCTGAAGGTCACCGACGGCCGATCCGAACCGGTCAAGGCCTCGGTAACAGCCACGGTAGTCGCCTCCAACCGGCCCCTTCCCACAGCCGGGGAAGACGTCATCGAGAAGGCCAACGCGGGCCGGGCCGAGACCATCAACGTCCTCGCCAATGATTTCAACCCCTTTGCCGACACCCCGCTGGAAATCGTTTCAGTGGCGGTGGAAACGGGGTCCGCAACAGGGCAGCCGGTGGTCGCCGGGGACTCGCTCACGGTGACTCCCGCAGAGGGATTCAAAGGCGTCATGGTGCTCCGTTACGTCATTTCGGACAAGACCGATGACCCTTCCCGCCATGCTGACGGCCGGGTGCGCATCACCGTCCGGGATAAGCCGGACCCGCCCTCGGCCCCCACCGCCACGGACGTGCGCAGCCGGACGGCTGTGCTCAAATGGGCGCCGCCGTCAGACAACGGCGCCACCATCACCGGCTACACCGTGCGCTCCAACACCGGATTTGAACAACAGTGCGCCACCACCACGTGCACTTTGAGCGGTCTGACCAACGACGTGAAGTACGTCTTCACTGTGACCGCCACGAATGAGGTGGGCGACTCCCAGGCGTCTGCGCAGTCCAACGAGATCCGGCCCGACGAAAAGCCGTCCCCGCCGGAGGCGCCCACGGTCAAAGCCGGCGACAAGAACATGGTGATCGACTGGCCCCCTGCCAGGAGCGAGGGTTCGGCCGTCAAGAGCTACAACCTGGAGATCTCGCCACCGCCGGCCAGCGGCATCGCCGTGAAAAACGGGGTCACGGGCCTGACCTACACCTGGCCTGGCCTGACGAACGGCGTCCGCTACAAGGTGCGCGCCCAGGCGGTCAACGAGCTGGGCCCGTCCGACTGGGGCATCTACTCCTCCGAAGACAACCCTGCCGGCGTGCCCGCTGCGCCCGCGGCACCGACCTCCGCCGTGGCGTCTGCTGTGGGGAGCACCAACCAACTGCGCGTGAACTGGACCGAACCCGACACCAACGGTGACGCGATCAGAAACTACTACGTCACCATGAGCGGCGGCGGCGGCGCGCCGCAGACCCAGGCCATCCCGGGCACGGTACGCACGGCCAACTTCACGGCCAACAATTCCGAAGCCGAATACACCTTCACCGTCCAGGCGGAAAACAAGGCCGGCAAGGGCGCCGTCAGTCCCGCTTCGGCACCCCGGCGCGCCACCGGCAAGCTGGGCCAGGTCTCCGGAGTGACGGCCGCCGCGGCAGACACCGGCGGCGCTGGGCGACAGGTGACCATCAACTTCAAGGAACTAACGGCGGCCGAACGCAACGGGTCGGCGTATGGCGAGGTCAGCTACAGCTACAACGCCAGCACCGGGCAAACCGGTCCCATCAGGCCCGGGCAAACCGTGGGTGGCTTCACGAACGGTACGCCCACGTCCATCACGGTGGTGGCCAACTCAAGTGTGGCACCGAGTTCAGACGCCAGCACGGCCGCCACCACCACGCCGCACGGCGCACCCGGCACACCCTCTGCGACAGGGCAGAACGGCGGGCAAAACCAGAAGTCGCTGAGCTTCAGCTGGACCTCGCCGTCCACGGCCACCAACGATGTCGCCTACACGCAGATCAACATTGACGGCCGGGGCTGGGAAAGGGTGGCGGCTTCGGGAAGCCGGACAGTGAACACCGGCGGCTTCGACGAGCCCCACTCGATCCAGGTGCAGACCGTGAATTCCATAGGGAACGGCGGAGGCGTCGCCGAGGCGACCGCCAGGTCCGGGCCGGCCAAGACGGAGTGGGGCAACTCAATCGTTGGCTACCGGACGTGTACTGATGCGCCTGCCTCAGGCCAGACCTCGTGGCGGTCGCCGACGGGCGCGGAACACACCTGCGATGGTGTGGTCAGCGGCTATCCCTGGATCTACGGCTCCGGCCCAACCTTCACCGTCAACTGCTTTATGTGGCGGACCGTCCCCGACGCCCGGGGCACCTACAAGTGGTACCGCATCAGTTCGCATCCTGATGGGCGCTACGTTGGCCGCACCGTCCAGGTCGGCAACACCACCTTGGGTGAGCCTGAGGGACATGGAATCCCGCAATGCTAGAAGTAACGGGCAGCGCCACAGGTGGCACGGCGGGGGAGCGCTCCCCATCGCGGCCGCCGTCCTGCTTCGGTAGGCTAACCCGGGAACAGAGAGCCCTATACCGGGTCTTTGGACGGGCTGGCCTGGGGGCCGCCACAAATTTCAGGGGAAAAGTAAAGCTGTGACAACTCTGCTGGGGAAGCTTGGGCTGAAAAGACGCCACAAAAAACTCGTCACGGGCACTGCCTTCAGTGCCGTCGTCGCTGTCCTGGTCACCGGTGCCGTGCTGTATCCGGGGTTCAAGACCACCGAGGTGGAGTTGAACGACGGCGGGGTGTGGGTGGTCTCGAAGTCGAAGAATGCGGTGGGCCGGCTTAACTACCCCTCCCGCGTTCTTGATGGGGCGGTGACGCCCGCTTCGACGACGTTCGACATCCTGCAGGATGCGGGGGATGTGTTCGTCGATGATGAGACCGGGTCAACACTGAACCAGGTGTCGCCGGCGAACATGCGGCTGGGCGGGGATAAGCAGTTGCCGGGATCGGCGGACGTGAGCTTCGGCTCGGAGGTTATTTCCGTGACGGATGCGGCGTCGGGCAAGGTGTGGGCTGTGTCTCCGTCCACTGTTAATGGTTTTGACGAGGAAGCGTCGGAGCCCGTGATGGTGGGTTCGGAGGGCATTGTCTCGGCGGTCGGGGATGATGACCGGATTTACTCGGCGGACCCCAAGTCCGGCGCGGTGACGGTGACGGCTGTTGACGCCAACGGCGAGGTGACGGCCTCGGAGTCGGAGACCTGGGCCGAGCTGAAGGGTTCGGGGGATCTGCAGATCACGGTGGTGGGGGACAAGCCGGTGCTTTTGGATGCGGCGGCCGGGAAGTTGTTCCTGCCCGGCGGGAAGCGGCTCCAGTTGGAGAATGCGCGGGAGGCGAAGCTGCAGCAGGGCGGCCCTGCCAGCGGTTTCGTGGCCATCGCCACGCGGAAGGCGTTGCTGAAGCAGCCCCTGGACGGATCCACGGCGAAGGCGGTGGCGTTCGACGGCGAGGGCGTGCCGGCTGCCCCGGTCCAGTTGGGCGGGTGTGTGCATGCGGCGTGGTCCGGGGCTAACAAGTATGTGCGGGACTGTGTCAATGATGGTGATGACAAGAACGTTGACGTGCCCAAGGCGAGTGCCTCGCCGTCGTATGTCTTCCGGGTGAACCGGGACCTGGTGGTCCTGAATGACGTGAACTCCGGGAA